>DATAVJ010000109.1:0-2200 GCA_036267795.1 Rudaea sp. | reverse complement strand
ATCGTCGATGGCCTCGTGCTGGCGCGCTCGCACTTCCACCACTCGGTGAACTACAGATCCGTCGTCGCGTTCGGCAAAGCGCTGCCTATCGTCGATACGGACGAGAAAATCGCCGCGCTGAAACATTTCGTCGAAGCGATGTTGCCGGGCCGCGCTGACGAATCGCGTGCGCCGGACAAAAATGAACTCGCCGCAACCTCGGTGCTGCGCTTCGACATCGCAGACGTCTCCGCGAAGATTCGCAACGGCGGCGCGAAAGACGACAAAGCCGATCTGACGCTGCCGTATTGGGCCGGCGTGGTGCCGATGCATACAGCGTACGCCATGCCGATTTCCGCCGAAGATTGCGACGCGCCGCTGCCGCCTTCCGTTCACCGACTGCTCAACGCGCCTGCCTGAACATTTCGTCATTCCCGCGAAAGCGGGAATCCAGGGACTTCGCTCCTTGGTTCAAAACAAAAGTCGCTGGATTCCCGCTTTCGCGGGAATGACGTGCGAAAATGTTTTCGCATGAGCCATGAAACTACTCCAACACCGATAAAACGCGGGAACATCGTTGCGTTAGCCGCGTGCGTGTTGCTGAGCGGTCTGGCCGCCGGCGCGCTGTGGTGCCTGCTTTCTCTCTTCACGGAACGCGATACGTCCATTGCACTCGTCGCGTTCGCTGTTCTGATCGCGCTGTTCTTGCGTTGGCAAGGTTTCGCGAACCGCGACGGTGCAATCGGCGCGGTGGTCGCAACGATCATCGCGTTCGTCTACGCGCAATATCTTTTTTCCGCCGTACGCATGGCGGAAATGCTCGGCTTTCCGCTGCGCGACACATTGTTCAAGATGGACTTGCCGTTCGCATGGCGCGTAGCGAAATCGACGCTGGGTGTCTGGGATTTCCTAATCCTGCTGCTGGCTTGCGCCGTCGCCGCGAGGGCGACGGCGTACAGGAAAACGTGATCAGTGCCCGCCGCCATCCATCGCCTTTAGACCAGCGATGAGCTTGGCCGCGGCTTCTTGTCCATCCGCGTACAGCATGCGGCAATTGTCCTGATAGAACAGCGCATTCTCGATGCCGGCGAAGCCGGTGCCTTTGCCGCGCTTGATCACGATTATCTGTTTCGCGTTGGCGACATCCAAAATCGGCATGCCGTAAATGGGCGATGACTTGTCCGTTTTGGCCACCGGATTCACGACATCGTTTGCGCCGATGACGATGGCGACGTCGCAATTCGGGAATTCCGGATTGATGTCGTCCATGTCGGCAATGAGATCGTACGGCACGCCGGCTTCGGCGAGCAGCACGTTCATGTGGCCGGGCATGCGGCCCGCGACGGGATGGATGGCGAACTTCACATTCTTCTCGCGCTTGATGAGATCTTTCGACAATTCCCAGATTTTGTGCTGCGCTTGCGCGACCGCCATGCCGTAGCCGGGAACGATGATGACTTTCTCGGCCATGTACAGCAGCGACGCGGCATCGTCCGCTTCGATCGGTTTGAGCGAGCCTTTGATTTCCTGCGCCGTTCCGCCGCCGCTGCCGAAATTAGAAAACAACACATTGCTGATCGAACGATTCATCGCTTTCGCCATCAAGCGCGTCAGCAACGTACCGGCTGCGCCAACGACGGTACCCGCGATGATCAGCGCGACATTGCCCTGCACGTAACCTTCAAAGCCGACGGCGAGTCCCGTGAACGCGTTGTACAGAGAAATCACGACCGGCATGTCGGCGCCGCCGATGGGCAGCGTCATCAAAATGCCGAACAACAGCGCGAATCCGAAGAACAGAACGATGGCGTGCGGATACATGTGATAAACGACGACGGCGCCCGCAACGAGCGCCAACAGGAAGCACGTTCCATTGAGCAGCTTCTGCCCGCTGAAGCGAAATGTCCTGTCCATCAAGCCTTGCAACTTCGCGAACGCGATCAACGAGCCGGTGAACGAGATCGATCCGATCAGCGCGCCGATGACGGCGAGAACTTTTTGCGTTTCCGTCAACGCGATATCCGGCGCGGGCGAAAACGCGGCGCCGAGCAATGCGCTCGCGCCGATCGCAGCGGCCGAACCGCCGCCCATGCCGTTGTAGAGTGCGACCATTTGAGGCATGTCCGTCATCGCGACTTTCTTGCCGCTGTACCACGCCAAGGCCGTGCTGATGGCGATAGCGATGAAGATCAGCGCGGCGTTTTCAATAAATAGATGGCCG
>DATAVJ010000108.1:0-13818 GCA_036267795.1 Rudaea sp. | reverse complement strand
CCCGCGCGCTATTTTTCTTTCTGACGACAAGCATCGCCTTAATGGCGAATGCGCAAAACACCGATCCGCAACACGCCGCGCAGGAGGCTCAGGCGAAACAAAAGCTCGATCAGGTTCGCGCGGAAATCCGCAAGATCACCGATGCGGAAAAGCAGACGAGCGAGCAGCGCGGCGATGCGGCGAACGCGCTGCGCGAGCAGGAACTGAAAGTTGCCGCCACGGCGAAAGACGTGCGCGCGCTCGATCAGCAAATCACTGCGCAGCAAGCGAAGTTGACAAAGCTGCAAAGCGATCGCGATGCGCTCGATGCAAAACTGAAAGATCAACGCGACGCGCTGGCCGCGCTGGTTCGATCGGCGTACGCGATGGGCCGCGGCGAAGAGTTGAAATTGCTGCTCGCGCAGGATCGCATTGATGATATCAGCCGCATGCTGCAGTACTACCACTATTTCGAAAAGGCGCGCGTCGGCGAAATCGACGGGCTGCTCAAGGATCTGGATGCGCTCGCGCAAGTTCAGGACGCCATCGAGAAGGAAACGGCTGAATTGCAATCGACACGCGATCAGCGCACAGCGCAATCCAGGCAATTGATCGACGAACGCGAACATCGCGCCAACGTTCTCGGCGAACTCGATGCGGCATTGAAAGATCAGCATGGCCGCCTCGCCGCGCTAGGCAAGGATGAAAAGGCGATGCTCGATCTCATTGCCAAACTGCGCGACATTTTCGCGGATATCCCAAAACAGCTCGCCGGTGCGGAACCCTTCGCGCAGTTGCGCGGTCGATTGATGTGGCCCATCCGTGGCCAGGTCGTTTCCGATTTCGGTTCGCGCGAGAACAGCGAGCAGACCAGCGCGGGATTGCTGATCGCGGCGAAGGAAGGCAGCGATGTCCACGCGATATCGCACGGACGCGTCGTTTACGCCGATTGGCTGCGCGGATACGGATTGTTGTTGATCGTGGATCACGGCGACGGTTACCTCAGCCTTTACGGGTACAACGAGGCGTTGCTGAAAGACGTCGGCGACTGGGTCGATGGCGGCGAAGCCGTCGCGACCAGCGGCGACAGCGGCGGCCGGAAAACCTCCGGGCTGTACTTTGAGCTGCGCTATCAAGGCAAAGCAGTGGACCCGAAAGGCTGGCTGAAACCTTCTTCACGTTGAAACACGCGCCGCGTGCCTATAATTCAATCGAATATCCACGAGTAACCATCATGCTTCGATACGCCTTTGCTTTTGCCCTGCTCTGCTCGCCGTTGGCGCTCGTCGCCGCGGACGACGCGACCAAGCCCGTCCCGCCGCCGCCGAAACCGTCGGTAAGTCTGGACGATATCCGCGCGTTCACGGCGGTGTTCAATCTGGTCAAGCAGGCGTATGTCGAACCTGTCGACGACAAGACGCTGATGCAGGATGCGATTCGCGGGTTGCTGTCCGGGCTCGATCCGCATAGCGAATACCTCGACCAGCACGCAATGGACGAGTTGAGCGAAGACACCAGCGGCAGTTACGACGGCCTCGGCCTGGAAGTGTTGACGGTCGACGGCACGCTGCGCGTCGTCGCGCCTATCGACGACACGCCGGCCGCGCGCGCAGGCATCAAACCGGGCGACATCATCGTACGCATCGACGGCAAGGCGATCACGACCGAGAACGTTGCGCAGTCGGTGAATCTTCTGCGCGGGAAAAACGGCAGCAAGATTGCGCTGAGCATCATGCACGAAGGTGCGTCGGTTCCCGAAGATTACGCGCTGACGCGCGAAACGATTCGCGTCGCCAGCGTGCGCGTGCGCGCGCTCGATCCGGGTTACGTTTACATGCGCGTCGTGCAATTCCAGGAAGACACCGGCAGCGAACTGCGCAGCAAGTTGACGAAGCTGTTGGCGAAGTCAGGGCCGTTGCGCGGCGCCGTGCTCGATTTGCGCAGCAATCCGGGCGGACTGCTCACCTCGGCCGTGGAGATCAGCGACGATTTTCTCGATTCCGGAACCATCGTCACGACGCGCGGCCGCCTCAAGCAGTCCGATCTGAGTTTCAGCGCCACGCCCGGCGATTTGCTGGATGGCGTGCCGATGGTCGTGCTTGTCGACAACGGTACGGCGTCGGCCGCGGAAATCGTCGCGGGCGCGCTGAAGGACAATCATCGCGCGCTGATCATGGGCCGCCGCACGTTCGGCAAGGGTTCGGTGCAGACCGTATTGCCGCTGGACGACTCGCATGCGGTGAAATTGACGACGGCGCGTTACTACACGCCGAGCGGCACGTCGATTCAGGCATCCGGCATCGATCCGGATATCGAATTGCAGGATTTGAAGTTGACGGTGAAGGATGCGGTGCCGTCGCTGATCACCGGCGAACGCGATCTGCCGAATCATCTGATCGGCGAACATGAAAAAGATCAGGCGAAAACCCCGGCGCATCCGCGCGACGATCTCGACGATTACGCACTCAACGAAGCTATGAATGTCTTGAAAGGCATGGCGTTGCAGCATCCCGGAAAATTGATGCCGCCGAAGACGGTCGTGCAGTCCGACAAGAAAGGGTAATGTCGATCTCGGCATCGACAAGGCGCCGGAAAGCTCCATCTTGTCATCCCCGCGAAAGCGGGAATCCGGTGCCTTGGCTTTCTTGACACTTTGAAAGAGCAAAGTCGCTAGATTCCCGCTTTCGCGGGAATGACGAGCAAATAAGTCGCGCCGCGCGATCAGTTGCGCAGACGCCGCGCAATGGCGGGGCGCGCGATCAGCGCGAAAAGTATACCGATCGCGAAACCGGCGATGTGCGTCCACCACGCCACCGCGCCGAACGCCGGACCGACGAACGTGAACAGCAATTGCAGCAGAATCCAGAAGCCGATCAGCACCGCGGCGGGAATGCGCACGAATTCGAGGAAAAGTCCGAGCGGGAGCACCAGCCCGAGTTTCGCGCGGGGGAACAACGCGAAGTAAGCGCCGACAATAGCTGAAACGGCGCCGCTCGATCCGACGATCGGCGCGTTCGCACTCGCCAGCGTAAACGCGCCGACGAGATTGGCGAGCGCACCGCCGAGCAGAAACAAAACCAGAAATCGCCACGCGCCCAGCGTGCGTTCCGCCGGCACGCCGAAGATCATCAGAAAAAGCAGATTGCCGGTGAGATGCAGCCAGTCGACATGGATGAACAGCGACGTGAGCAATCGCGCCGCACGCAGTTCGATCAACTGCTGTGTGATCGCGGCCTGCGCGTCGAACAGACTCGACGGCACCGTGCCCCATCGGCGCAGAACCGGCGCGCGCGTTTCGGGCGACATGCTCGCCAGCCAGAGAAACACGATCACGCAAATCGCGATGATGCCGATCGTTATCCACGGCTGACGTTGACGGCGGCGTTGTTCGAGCTGGACGAACATGCGCCGCCGACGCGGTCAGAGACCGTCGCGCGGATAGAAAAAGCGCTGACTCTGAAATTCCAGAACCACACCGTCCGGGCGGATTTCACGCACGAACACATCATCGTTCGTCTTGTCGCCTTCGCCGATGCGCGAGTCGTTGAGGATCACGAAACGTTGCGCCGGATCGGACGCATAAACGTGCATGCTCAACCGCAATTCGGGCAGCGCCTTGCGCACGCTGAACGGCAATTCCGAATACGGTTGTGCGCTCACGTTCGGCGCCGGTTTCGCGGACGCGTTTTGTTGAGCCGATGGTGGATTGACCGGAATTCCGATGGTGCCCGGCGTCTTCGGTGCGCGCGTGGCGACTTGTTCCGCCGGCGGATTTGCAGCGACTGCTTTCGGTGCCGGCGTTGCAATGGCCGGCGATGATTGCTGCGCCGACGCGGATGCGACCGGAGCAACCGCTCGCGGTGGCGGGGTTGCAGCGGTCGTCGGCGGAGCCGGCATCGCAGGCGTCGGGTGCGGCGGCGCGGCGGCGACGGCTGCCGAGTTGCGCGGAGGCGCCGCCGGTTGTGCGGTCGGCGACATCGGCCTTCCCGCTCCTGCAGAAGGGGGCGGGTTCTCGCCACGATTCGCGTTGGCTCGGCGTCTGTCGCGCGTCTCTTTTATCGACCCGCGCAGCGTCGGATCCGTATTGGCGTTCGCTGAAGGCATCGGGACGAACGGATCCGGCGATCCGTTCGCCGTGGCAGGCTTTGCCAAATTTGTGGGCGGCGGCGCGTGTTCCAGATTGTTGTCGCCCGTTACCGATCGCAACGGCATTCCCGAGCGTTGTCCCGCCGCCGGTGGCGGCACTGTCGGCGGCGGTCGCTGTGCGTTTTGTGTCGCGGCAGTTTGCGCTGGCGCTTCAGACGTCGGACGCCGTATTGCCCACCACGCCAGCGCTGCGGCGGCCAATACAACGACAACGATCGGCACGATCGGACTGCGGCGACGGCGCGCGGCGAACGGCGTGCCCAGGTCGGGTGCGGCGCCCAGCCGGCGTTTGGCTTCCGATTTCTTCAATGCTTCAAGAATTAACGACATGAGTCCACGTTCAAAGATTCAAAGGCCGAAAAAAAATACATTATTCAAAAATATACTATTCGATGTTGCGGTACAGGTGCGGCCCGCCGTCGTCGAGCGACGACAGTGCGAACAACGTTTCCGGCCCCACGATGCCGTCGGGCTTTATTCCGTACGCCGTTTGCAACTTGCGCACGCGCTCTTCCAGCGATGCATCGAAATAAGCCGGTCCCGCATCCGCCGCCTTGCCTTTGTCCATGTGCGCCAGTTGCTGCTTCACCCACGCCACACCCGGCCCCGCGTCGCCCGTGTGCAACGCGGCAGGCACATTGTCGGGCAAGCGCCACACCGCCATGAACTCGCCGGACCACAATTCGTGCATCGCGTCCTTGGCGACGTTTTTTACCAGGCCGCCGATGTCGAGCCGCACGAAGTTCGCGTCGACGTCGAGCAACAACGCCGCCGCGTGCGAGTCGCCTTGACGCAATACCAAAATCAACGGCCGATCGAACCGCGCGAGCTGCTCGATCGTGCCGAATCCATGCAGGCAATCCAGTCCGACGATCAGCACGTTCTGGCATTTTGCCGCATCAGACACCGAAATCTGCGACGAATTGACCTGCCAACGCGACAATAGTTGCGTCCAGGCATCGAGATCGGCGTCGGGACTGCGCGCGATTTTCTCGCGAATCTGCGCAAGCGCATCCTCGTGAACCGGCGCCGGCGCGACCGATGCGCTGGCGTCGGCGACGACCGGCGACGGCGAAGGATGATGCAGCCAGACCTGCGCGGCCGCGACAACGGCGATCAGCAGGAGCGCCGCCGCTGCCCAACGGCCGTAACGCCGCATCCAATAACGCGGATTGCCGGGCATCGCTTCATCCGCGGCGCGCTCGACGAGACTTTCGCCGAGCGTCGTCTGTTCGCGTGCGAATCCCGCCATCAGTGCGCGATCGGCGATGACGTTGATCAAGCGCGGAATACCTTGCGAGCGCCGATAAAGCGCGCGTAGTCCCAAACGTGAAAACGGATTGCGCGGACATCCCGCCACGGCCAGCCGATGACGCACATACGCTTCGGTTTCGTCGCGATCCAGCGGCGTGAGGTGATAGCGCGCGGTGATGCGTTGCGCGAGCTGCCGCAATTCCGGCCGATTGAGTTCATCGCGCAGTTCGGGCTGGCCCAAAAGTATAATTTGCAGCAATTTTTGTGTCGGCGTCTCGAGATTCGTGAGCAACCGCACTTGTTCGAGCGCGTCGGCGGACAGGTTCTGCGCTTCGTCGACGATAAGCACGACGCGAAGACCTTGCGCATACGCGTCGAGCAGATACGCGTTCAATGTATCGACCAGACCTTTGAGGCTTCCGCGCGCATGCACGACGTCGAGTTTCAACTCTTCGCAAATCGTCTCCAGCAATTCGACCGGCGACAGTTTCGGATTCAACACCAGCGCGACGCGCGTGTTCTCCGGCAACTGTTCGAGCAGCAGCCGGCAAATCGTCGTCTTGCCCGTGCCAACTTCGCCGGTGAGCTGCACGAATCCACCGCTGCCGCCCTTGCCGATTCCGTAAAGCAGGTGCGCAAGCGCGTCGCGATGGCGTTCCGAAAGAAACACGTAACGCGGATCGGGCGTGATGGAGAACGGCGCTTCTTTGAGCCCGTAAAATTCGAGATACATGCGGCTACTTTACCGCAAGCGCCCGTCATGCCTTTCAAAAACGATTTTAGAAATGCACACATTTCGTTAGCGCATCGTTAATGATTCGGCCAGCAAACTCGTGGCGTTGCCGGCGCCGGAATAGGTGCCGATTAGGGATCTTCAATTCATCAGGAGTGTCACGTCATGCGCGTTTTCCGTTTCTCCTCCCCTAAAAAGGGCCTGCTTCCTGCCGCGATTCTGTTCTGTCTCACCTGCCAAAGCGTATTCGCCAGCGGATTCCAACTAAAAGAAGACGATGCTGCAGGCCTCGGCCGTGCGTATGCGGGTTCCACCTCCGCGCCGGATGATGCAGCGGTGGTCGTCAACAATCCCGCCGCGATGATCGACCTGAAAGCGCCGACGCTGCAAGCCGATGTCACCGGCGTCAATTTCAGCACGAATTTCAACGGCAGCGGCACCGACGCACTCGGTCGCCCGCTCACCGGCAACAACGGCGGCGACGGTGGCACGACCAAGGCCATACCGGCATTTTTCTTTGCGATGCCATTGACGGATCGCTGGGCCATCGGCGCCGGTTTCAACGTGCCGTTCGGTTTTCAAACCAATTACGACCCGGGCTGGGTCGGCCGCTATCAGACGCTCGAATCGAAATTGCAGTCGCTCGCGATCACGGTGTCGGCCGCGTATGCGGTTACCGACAACTTCTCGATCGGCGCCAGCGTCATCGGTCAGCGCACGAGCGCGACGTTGAGTCAGGCCGTCGACTTCGGTGCCATTCTCGCGGTGAATCCCGCGCTACCGCCGGGAACATTCCTGCCGCAAGCCGCCGACGGATTCGCGCAAGTGAAAGGCAACGATTGGGGTTACGGCTGGCAACTCGGCTTCTTGTGGAAAGTCACCGACGCCGACCGCGTCGGCTTCAACTATCACTCCAAGATAGATCACACACTCACCGGCAACGCCACGTTCGGCGTGCCGGCTACCGTCGCGCCCGTCCTCGCCGCATCACCGGTTCCCGTGTTCCAGAACACGGCGGCCAGCGCGGATTTCGACACGCCCGCCACCGCGGAAGCGAGCTGGTGGCATACGCTCAACGAGCAGTGGAGCGTCGGCGCCGATGTCGGCTACACGCAATGGACATCGTTGAAGGGATTGACGGTGCTGTACGCAAACCCCGCGCAGCCGACGACGACGGAAACTTTCGACTGGAGTAATTCGTGGTTCGGTTCGATCGGCGCCGAATACAAATTGGATCCCGCGTGGACATTGCGCGGCGGCCTCGCCATCGACGGCACGCCGACGAGCGTCGATACGCGCGATCCGCGTGTGCCCGACGCGACACGGCGCTGGGTTACCGTCGGACTCGGGTACAAACCGGACCAGCACTGGAATTTCGATGTCGGCTACGCGCACTTGTTCGTCAATGATGCGCACGTGCAAGACGTGAGCGCAACCGGCGACGTGCTGGCCGGTTATTTCGCGAACAAGGGCAATCTGTTCGGAGCGTCGGCGCAGTATAAATTTTAGCATTCGATAAAAATGGAAAATGGCGACCGCGCTTCGGCGCGGTTCGCCAAATGAATATGGAACGTTACAAAAATCGCAGCCATGAATCCGGTGTGGTCGCCTTCGAGATCGGGCGCGGTTCGATTACGGTGAAATTCATCAATGGCGATAAATATCTCTACACCGATAGAAGTGCCGGCGCGCAAAACATTGCGCGCATGCAACGGCTAGCGAAGGATGGTGCTGGGCTTGCCACCTTCATCAGTCAACATGTGCATGATCGCTACGCGACAAAGCTTCCGTAGCGCGACAAATTTTTAACTGCAATCTCCGCATTTTGTCCCGATCTTGACGTTTTGGCGGATCGCCAAACTCGTACGCTTCCTGCGCCCCACGCGGATGGTCCTATCGGTGAGGCAACAACGCTCTGAGTGACGAGCGTCGACAATTTTCTATTAGGAGAGCAAAAAATGTTGTTTGACAAAACGGCTGCCCGTGCGAGAACGGGACGGCAAATTCTGGCTGCGAGCATGATGTTGGCCGCTAGCGGTGTCGCGTTCGGACACGCGGGCGACCTCGACACGGGATTCGGCAAGAACGGCAATTTGGTCGTCCCAGCGATCTCCGAAGTACCGCTATTTACGGTTCCCACGATTGCCGTCGATTCGAAACATCGCATCGTCCTCGCCGTTCACACTGCAACCGGCGATGTTCTGACTGTGATGAAGAAGGACGGCAACGTAGACACGACGTTTGGCGGTGCGGGACAAGTTACGCTGCGTAACGAAGTCGTCGGCGTCGCCGTCGATTCCGAAGACCGTATCGTCGTCGCAGAGCGTGACAACACGGCACCGGACACCGCCGTCGCTTTCGAGCGCTATCAGAGTGATGGATTGATCGACCTCTCGTTCGGCTGGACCGGAATGGCGTCGATAAGCAGCACGGGTACGTCGCTGAGCGCAAACAGGATCGCGTTGGACGACAACGACAATGTCTACGCGGTCGGAACGGCGACCGACGGAACGTCCGCACGCATTCTGGTGGCGAAGGTTACGTCGGACGGACAGCCTGACGTTAGCATCGCTGGAACAGGCTGGGTCGCCTTGACCCTTGATCCCTCGGGCGACGAGACCACCTTAGGCCAAGCGTTGCGTGTCGACAAAACCGGCGAGCTCATCGTCACCGGCTATACGCGGTTAGATTCCGAGTCGATCGTGGATAACCTGGTAAAACTCCATGCCGATGGTACGTTCGACACCTCGTTCGGCGCTGGCGCTGGATTCATGAAAATCGATTTGAATCCGACGTCGGCCGAACTTCACTTCACCGTGACCAACGACATTGCAATCGACGCCGATGGCAACTACGTCCTGGCAGGCACGACCGGAGATTGGACGACGACAATCGACTTCGCAGTGATGCGTTACACACCGTCAGGCGACTTTGATAGTTCGTTCAACCATGGTGCACCGGATTTGTTCAGCGCGAAAAATACCGAAGAGGGTCAAGTCGGCAATGTGACAGTGGACAGTCGTGGAAACATTGTCATCGTGGGCGAGACCGAGAAAAAAAGCGATGAGGTCGTCGACGAAGGTGTCGTGTTTCGCTTAAACCCGGACGGCACTCCTGATGTCAGCTTCGGCGGCCACGACGGAGCCGTCTTGCTTCATAAGACTTCCTGGGGAACGAACGGTGTCCTGACGACGAAAGACAAAATCGTCACCGTCGGAACGTATGAGGATGAAGTTGTCGTCAGCCAGATTGTCGGTTACGGCAATTAAGTTCTAGCTCGCTTCATTGAAACTCGACAAGCGCACGCCCGGTCATCTCGCCGGGCTGCGCAACATTCATCAGCTTAAGCACCGTTGGAGCGATATCGCTCAACGACCCGTGACGCAACGTCGCGGGTCGTCCGACGTAAACGAGCATGCTACATGTCCTCATGCTGTCGCATAAATGGCGTTTATGCAGATTCCACACTCTCTACGATAGCAACGCCCGAATCGCACCCTTGATATCAAGAGCCGCCGCAGGCGGCCAGGTTCGGCGCATTCAACTTTCTATCGGAGAAGACAAGATGTTTTTCGAACAAAAATCCGCGGCCTTCGCGGGCGGCAAGCGTTCGTCTGCCGCACTGCTTGCAAAGTCACTGCTGTTAGCGATTGTCGCCGTCGGCAGCGTCCACGCAAACTCGAATCTTTTGCAGAACGGCGATTTCTATAACGCCAATGCTTTAAAGGGATGGACCGCTGAAGGTTCTGGCTCAATCAGCTTCATTCGGGACTTCGATGCCGAGAACGCGCCCGGTTCAGGATCGATGCAGCTAACGTATGCCGACCGCTCACACCCGGAAAATGCGGCGTCGTCGTGCTTCGCGGTTAAACCAGGCACGCCCTACACGTTCGGAGGGAAGTCGACGTTCGTCAACGAATTTGGAACCGTCAGTTCCGCAAAGATGCAATGTAAATCCTTTAGCGCAACCGATTGCTCTGCGGGTGCGGCCGACTTGGGCGTGGCCGAGTACTCGTACGGAACGGAGCCGAACCCCAATAACGACTTCGCAACTTTGGTGCCCATCGACGGCACGTTGGGTGCGACCGCTCGCTCCGCACAATGCACGGTGACTGCTTACACGAGTTTTATGACGACGGATGTCGAGGATGTTACAAACCCGGTCGAAGTGGACGACATGTTTTTCGAGTCGGATGCGACGGTGCCTTCGCCTGCTTCGTTGGGCGGTTATCTGAGCGGCAGCTGGTACGATCCGACGCAGTCCGGTCAAGGATTCATGTTGGAATTCACGGCGCAAGCCAACCAGCTCATCGCTGCATGGTTCACCTTTGCGCCGGATGGCAGCGGCAAACCCATCTGGATTTATGCGCAAGGCGAATATGATCCGCTGCAAAGTGCGGTCACGATTCCCGCCGCGATCAGTTCAGGGACCAGCTTTCCTCCCGCATTTCACGGCTCGGACATCACCAAAACGCCGTGGGGAACGCTGACGTTTACTTTCACTGACTGCGATCACGCAAGCGTCGCCTGGAACTCGACACTTCCGGGTTTCGGGAGCGGCGCGCAACAGCTTCGGCGGCTCACATCGATCAGTGGTTCAAGCTGCCCATCAACAGGGGTTTTTTTTAAACTGACAGGCTGACGAGCGTATGACCCGTCATTTCTTCTGGTTGCGTAATCTGCATCAACGTTAAAACTGTCGGAGCGATATCGCTCAACGACCCGTGACGCAACGTCGCGGGTCGTCCGACGTAAACGAGCGGCACCGGCCCGACGGTGTGTTGCGTGTGCGGTTGCCCGTCGGCCGCACGCATCTGTTCTAGATTTCCATGATCGGCGGTGATCAGCATTTCGCCGCCGGCGTCGCGGATGGCTTTCGTTAGGCGGCCCAATGCTTCGTCGATGGCGTCGACGGCCTTGATGCCCGCGTCGAGCATGCCGGTGTGGCCGACCATGTCCGCGTTGGCGAGATTGCAGACGATGAAATCGTATTTCTTCGACGCGATGGCTTCGACGAGTTTGTCGGTGACTTCGCGGCAACTCATTTCGGGTTTCAGGTCATACGTTGCGACTTTCGGACTCGGTACGAGAATGCGGTCTTCTCCTTCGTATGGATTTTCGCGTCCTCCGGAAAAGAAAAACGTCACGTGCGCGTATTTTTCGGTCTCAGCGATTCGCAATTGCTTGAGATGAAGCGACGCGAGATATTCGCCCAGCGAATTGGCCAGCGATTGCGGTGGATACGCAATGGCCGTGACCTTGAAACTTTCGTTGTATTGCGTGAGGGTGACGAATGCCGACAGCTCGATTGTGCGCGCACGCTGGAAACCGTCGAAAGCGGGATCGACAAAAACCTGCGTAAGTTGACGCGCACGGTCGGCGCGGAAGTTCATGTAGACGATGGCGTCGCCATCGAGGATTTTCTTGCCGTTCCCGATCACGGTCGGTTTGACGAATTCGTCGGTTTCGCCGCGCGCGTACGCCGCGTCAAGCGCCGCGACGCCGCTGGCGGCGTGAAAATCGGAATACGCGTCGGCGATTGCGTCGTACGCCAGTTTCACGCGTTCCCAGCGTTTGTCGCGATCCATCGCGTAGTAGCGTCCGGAAATCGTGGCGACGATTGCATTGCCGACATCGGCGCATTTTTTCTGCAATTTTTCGATCGAGGCGCGTGCGCTTTGCGGCGGTGTATCGCGGCCGTCCAGAAATGCGTGCATGGCGACACTCGTGACGCCTTGCGCGCGCGCAAGATCGAGCATCGCGAAGATATGTTCTTCATGGCTGTGCACGCCGCCGGGGCTGAGCAGTCCGAAAATATGCAGAGTGCCGCCACGCTGCTTTGCTGCCGCGCATGCCTGGATCAACGCGGCATTCTTGGCGAAGCTGCCGTCGGCGATGCTCGCGTCGATGCGTGTCAAATCCTGATACACGATCCGGCCGGCGCCGATGTTCATGTGGCCGACTTCGGAATTGCCCATTTGATCGTCGGGCAGGCCGACATAGTGGCCGTGCGTCTCGACCAGGGTATGCGGACATTCGGCGATCAAACGGCGCCAGTTCGGCGCTTTGGCCTGTGCGATGGCGTTGTTTTCGCGTTCTTCGCGGTAGCCCCATCCGTCGAGGATGAGCAGCAAAACCGGTTTGGGTCGGGACATGGCAATTCCGTCGGCCATCGAGGGCGTCATGGTAGCGGAATTCCATTATTCTCGAAGCGCCGCCGTTAAACTGTCGGATACTTCGCTGCATCCAATGCACTATCTGACAACGCTGGAGAACACCATGATCCGTTACGCTTTCCCGCTGCTGCTTGCGCTCGCCGCCATGCCCGCGCTGGCCGACAACGGCGATGACATCGACAAAGTAAACGGCAGTATCCGCGTACCGGATAATTCGACGGCCGGAAAACTCAGCACCGTTAACGGCGGCATTCATGTCGGCGCCGGTGCGCACGTGAAGACGACCGAAACCGTCAATGGCGGCATCGATATCGACCGCGACAGCACGGTGGTTTCCGTCGAAACGGTGAACGGCGGGGTCGTGATCGGCGAAAAAACGCGCGTCGAGAAAACGGTCGAAACCGTCAACGGCTCCATCACGCTTGCCGAAGGTGCGGATGTCGCCGGCAAGCTCAGCAACGTCAACGGCAGCATTCATGTCAAAGGCGCGCACGTCGGCGGCGGCATCGAAACAACGGCCGGCGACATCGACATCACCGCGAATTCGCGCATCGAAGGCGGCATTCTGTACAACGAAGATCACAGCTGGTTTCACGTGGGCACGTCGCGCAAACCGCGCATCGTGATCGGCCCTCATGCGACAGTGCAGGGAACGCTGTCGTTCAAGCGCGACGTCGAACTGTATGTGAGCGACAGCGCCACGATCGGCAAAGTGGAAGGCGCGACCGCGACGAAATTCAGCGGCGAGCATCCTAACTAAGTTCGAACAATCTGACGCGCTACAATCGGGACTTTCGCGATTCGCGGAGGTTCCGAATGCGTTATGTGACTTTGATTGTTGCGGCGACATTGCTCGCCGCGTGCGGGAAAAACGCCGACGAATCCAAACAGGCGGCCGCAACGTCAACCGCTGCGCCCGTGCCTGCCGGGCCGACGCCGATCAAACCCACGCGCGACGGGCATTTCTCCCCGGCGATCACGGCCGAAGATTTCGCGGCGATCGATCAGCATGTTTCGTCCGACGAATTCGAGGGACGCAAACCGGCCACGATCGGCGAGCGCATGACGACGACGTATCTCATCGACCAATTCGAGCGCATGGGATTGAAGCCGGGAAATCACGGCAGTTATTTGCAGGCGGTGCCGACGGTAGAAACCACGCTGCTCGACGATCCGGCCGTTTCGATCAGCGTGGCCGAAGGCGGCAATGTGGAAAAGTATAATTACCGCGACGAAGCGATCATTCGCACTCTGCAAGGCAAAGCGAGCGTCGATCTCGCCGACAGCGACATCGTGTTCGCGGGCTATGGCGTCGTAGCGCCGGAATATCAGTGGAACGACTACGCGGGCCTCGACGTGAAAGGCAAAACGGTGATCGTGCTGGTGAACGATCCCGGCTGGGGCAACGGCGACGCGGCGCTGTTCAAGGGCAAGGCCATGACGTACTACGGCCGCTGGGTTTACAAATACGAAGAAGCGGCGCGACAAGGCGCGGCCGCATGCCTGATCGTGCACGACACTGCTGGCGCG
>DATAVJ010000107.1:0-23082 GCA_036267795.1 Rudaea sp. | reverse complement strand
AGATCGGTGCCGGTGAAGGTCACACGATCGGCGGTAGAGCTGACGAGCAAATTCGATAGCACTGGCAAGGTCTGGCGCCGTTCGACGACACCGATTACCTGTTGCAGCGGCTTGAGCAGAACTTCGCGTTGAATGCCAAATTGCATGGGCTGTCCCATTGGTTTGTTTTGATTATATTGATAAGGGCAGTAGCTGTAGGCCCTGTTGATATGTTTGCTTTCCCTGCTTTATTCTTTTAAATCAATCGCTTAACGGATACCAACCCAGGCTTCAAACGTAGACTGCTGCCTGTGCACGAATTGTGGATAACTCACCCGCGCCTATTCTTGCACAACTTATCCACACCCTACCCGGTCAGCTCGCGGAGAAGCTTTTCCCAATCCTGCCGCAGCTTGCCGTCGATCAAACTAAGGTCGCGAATGGTTCGGCACGCGTGCAACACGGTGGTGTGATCTCTTCCCCCAAATGCCTTGCCGATTTCAGGAAGGCTGTGTTCGGTCAGTTCCTTCGACAACGCCATCGCAATTTGCCGCGGCCGCGCCAATGAGCGGCTGCGATTCATCGACAACAAATCCGACAAACGCAACTGGTAATAGTCTGCCACTGTTTTCTGGATATTCGATACGGTAATCGATTGGCTGTGCACGGTCAGCAAATCGCGCAGCGTTTCCTGCGCGAAGTCGTCGGTGATCGGCAGCCCCATGAAATTCGCGCGCGCGGCGAGCGTGTTGAGCGCCCCTTCCAGATCGCGCACATTGGAACGCATGCGCTTGGCAATGACAAAGGCTACGCTTTCCGGTACGTCCAGACCACGCGCCGCCGATTTGGCCAGCAGGATCGCTGCACGCGTTTCGAAATCCGGCGGTTCGATCGCTACCGACAAACCCCATCCGAGCCTCGACTTGAGCCGCGGTTCGAGGTTGTCGACTTCTTTCGGATAGCGATCGCACGTAAGAATGATTTGCTGCTTGCCTTCGAACAGCGCGTTGAACGTGTGGAAGAATTCTTCCTGCGTCGAATTCTTGCCGGCGAAGAACTGGATGTCGTCGATCAACAGCGCATCGACGTCGCGAAAGCGACGCTTGAAGTCGTCCATTTTTTTGGTGCGCAGCGAATCGATCATCGCGCTCACGAACTGTTCGGAACGCAGATACATCACTTTCGTGGCCGGATTGTTCGCGCGGACAAGATTGCCGGCTGCGTGCATCAGATGCGTCTTGCCGAGTCCGGTGCCGCCGTACAACAGCAACGGGTTATAAGCTCTACCCGGATTGTTGGCGACCTGGATCGCCGATGCTTTCGCGAGCTGGTTCGATTTTCCTTCCACGAACGAATCGAACGTGTAGTGTGGATCGAGATTGTGGTCGAACTCGGCCGTGTCTGAAGCCTGAAATTTGCCGGTGGTCTTTTCTATGCGCCGACTCGCGAGCGCACCCACTTCCAGTCGAACCTTCAGCGGACCGCCATGCAAGTGATTCACGACCTTGCCGATGCGGGGCAAAAATTCCGCCCTGACGAAATCGAGCGTATACGCGTTAGGAGCGAGCAAGCGCAAACCGTCGGCGTCCTCGCTGGCCTGCAACGGCATCAGATACGTGTGCATATCTTCGGCGCTCAGTTCGTTTTCCAGACGCTCGAGACTGCGTCGCCACAAATCGCTCATCGCGTTTCGATCCTGTTACTCATGACAGCGGCGGGGCAGGCAGTCTATCCTTCCATGACAAGGTGCGCCAAGCCAATCGACGTTGACACAAAAGCGATTTTTGCCGCATAATCGCGAGTCTTTTACCGCCTTTGAGCGCTTGTCATGAAACGCACTTTTCAGCCCGGAAAACTCAAACACGCACGTACGCACGGTTTCCGCGCTCGCATGAAAACCCGCGGCGGCCGGCTGGTGCTCAACGCACGCCGCGCCAAAGGCCGCAAGCGTCTTATTCCCTGATCGCAGCGCCAAGCGATGGCAGCGTTCGGCCTGCCGCGCAGCGCGCGCCTGCTGACTCGCCGCGATTTCGCCAGCCTGCGTGAGCAGAGCCAGCGGTTGAGCACGCGCAACTTCGTAGCGGAATATCGGCCTTCGTCGCGGGACTGCGTTCGGCTGGGCGTGGCCATTTCACGTCGCGTGTCGAAACTTGCCGTCGTGCGAAATCGCATCCGCAGAACCATTCGCGAAAGTTTCCGGCTGCATCGAGCCGATCTTCCGCATCTGGACATCCTTCTCATCGCACGCTCGTTGTCGGCGCAGCAGACCAATCCTCATTTACGCGCCGATCTCGAAGGTATCTGGCGCAAGCTCAGCGCGGCGCATGCAACGGCGGCATTGAACGAATAGCGTCCGCCCGGCACAATGCGCGCCGGTTTGCGCGTTCGTGCTGTCGTGTTTCGGCAGCGCCGGTTGCAACTGGCCGATCAGGCCGCAAATCCGAAACCGAATGCATCTTCTCGCCGCGCGCTTGCGGCATCACGCGGCAGGAAAAATCCATGTCCAGCACACGTTCCTTCCTGCTCGCCGCACTGGCTTTCGTGCTTTTTCTCAACTGGCAAGCGTGGCAGCAAGACTACGCGCCGAAGCCGGCCGCCACGACCGCGGCAAGCGCAACGCCCGCAGCCGCCACAACTGCGGCTCCATCGAGCGCGGAAATTCCCAGACCTGCCGGAACGCCGGCGCCGATTGCCGCAACGACAGCGAGCGCACCTCCCGCCGCCGCCGAACAATCGCAGCGAATCCACGTGCGAACGGATTTGCTCGACCTGGAGATCGACACGCGCGGCGGCGCGCTGGTCCAGGCAGAGTTGCTCGCCTATCCCGTCGACCCGAAAGAGAAAGATCATCCGGTGCGTTTGCTGGATACCACGCCGGCAACATTCTTCGTGGCGCAAGATGGACTGGTGAGTTCGAACGCCGCGGCGCCGAATCATGAAGCCGTATTCGCCGCGGACAACACGACATATTCATTGACCGACGGAAACGAAAACCTCGAAGTACCGCTGACATGGCAGGATGCGTCGGGTGTAAAAGTACGCAAAGTATACATTTTCACGCGCGGCAGCTACCTCATCGAGACGCGCACCGAGATCAGCAACGGCACATCGGCCGCGTGGGTCGGCAATGAATACCGGCAGTTGCAGCGCGTGCCGCCGATCGTCACCAGTGGGGGTTTCTCGTTCAACAATCCCGAGCGCTACGCATTCGCCGGCGCCGCCTGGTACAGCCCGCAAGACAAATTCAAGAAGCTGCCGTTCGACAAATTCATCGACTCGCCGTTGAAAGGCGACTTCGCCGGCGGCTGGTCAGCCATGCTTCAACACTATTTCTTCGCGGCGTGGATTCCTGCTGCCGAAGAAACCGATTCGTACTCAACGACCGTCATCACAAACACAGGTACCGCGCCGCATTATTTGATCCGTGCGATGTCGCCCGCGATCACGGTCGCGCCCGGCGAGAGCCGCACATCGATCGCACATCTTTACATCGGACCGACACTTTCCACGCAACTCGATCCCATCGACAAATCCGGTATCGCGCACGGCCTCGGGCTTACCGCCGACTACGGCATGCTCACGCCGATCGCCGAACCGCTGCATTGGATCCTTGTCCAGCTGCATGCGTTCGTGGGCAATTGGGGTCTCGCCATCATTCTGCTGGTGCTGTTGATCAAACTCGCCATGTTCAAGTTAAGTGAAGCGCAGTATCGCTCGATGGCGAAAATGCGCCGTTTGCAGCCGCGCATGGAAGCGCTGAAAGAACGGTATGGCGACGACCGTCAAAAGCTCAGCGCCGCGACGATGGAGTTGTACAAGAAAGAAAAGATCAATCCGCTGGGCGGATGTCTGCCGACGCTGATCCAGATTCCCGTCTTCTTCGCGCTGTATTACGTCCTGCTCGAAAGCGTGGAATTGCGGCAAGCGCCGTTCTTCGGCTGGATTCAAAATCTCTCCGCGCCGGATCCGTATTACGTCCTGCCGATCATCAACGCCGCGATAATGCTCGGCGCGCAGTGGCTCGCGCCGGTCAGCCCGGGCATGGACCCGCTGCAGGCGCGCATGATGAAAACATTGCCGTTGATCTTCGCCGTGCTGTTCCTGTTCTTCCCGGCCGGTTTGGTGCTTTATTACGCGGTAAACGGTGGTTTGGGCCTGCTGCAGCAATGGATCATCACGCGGCGTCATTCGGTGGCAGAGCGCCCTGCTTGAGGGATGATTCCGACTGACGACACGATTGCCGCCATCGCCACGCCGCAGGGCGCGGGCGGAATCGGAGTTGTCAGGGTGTCCGGACCGAACGCGCGCGCTATAGCGATTGCGCTGACGGGTAAAAAGCCAAAACCGCGCATTTTCCACTTTTCCACATTTCGCGGCGACGCGGAAGAAACGATCGATCGCGGACTCTCGCTATTTTTTAAAGCGCCCCGCTCGTTTACCGGCGAAGATATCCTCGAACTTCATGCCCACGGCAGCCCCGTCGTTCTGGATATGCTGCTGAGCCGCGTTTGCACACTTGGTGCGCGGCACGCGCGGCCGGGCGAATTTTCGGAACGCGCATTTCTCAACGGAAAGATCGATCTGCCGCAAGCCGAAGCGATCGCCGATCTTATCGCCGCCGGCTCCGAAGCCGCGGCGCGCGCAGCGATACGAAGTCTCGAAGGCGAATTCTCCAAGCGCGTCGTTGCTATCTTCGATCAACTCGTCCGGCTTCGCGCCTGGCTCGAAGCTGCGCTGGATTTTCCGGAAGAAGAAATCGATTTTCTCAGTGCGCCGCAACTGAGCGAAGAATTATCGTCGTTGCGCACCGTCACGCGCGATTTACTCGCTGCCGCACAACGCGGTGTCGTGCTTCGCAACGGTTTGCATGTCGTCATCGTCGGACGTCCCAACGCGGGCAAGTCGAGTTTGCTCAACGCGCTCGCACAGAGCGAACGCGCCATCGTCACCGCCATTCCGGGAACGACGCGCGATGTTCTTCGCGAAGAGGTGAAACTGGGCAGCGCTGCAATCACGTTGGTCGACACCGCGGGACTACGCGATGCAGGCGACGACGTCGAACGTGAAGGCATTCGACGTGCGCGGGCCGAACTCGCGCAGGCGGATGTCGTATTGCTGGTCACCGACAGCACATCGATCGAAGCCGACCGTATATTGCTGCGTGACGTCGCCGCCAGCGTGGCGCGTCTCATCGTCTGCAATAAAATCGATTTGGACGATGAACAGGCGCGTATCGAGCGAGGCGGAGCTTCGGAATCCCGCGTTTACTTATCCGCGCGCAGCGGCGACGGTATCCATCTGCTCCGCAACGAGCTCGCTCGATTGGCGGGCGACACGGAGTCGAACGAAGGCGCATTCACCGCACGCGTGCGCCACGTTCGGGCCCTGCAAATCGTATCCGAACAGTTGCAGCGCGCCGATGAGCATCTGAAATCGCGCATCGGAGAATTGGCCGCCGAAGAATTACGCGGCGCGCAGCAAACGCTGGGCGAAGTCACGGGTGAATTCCACAGCGACGATCTTCTCGGCGCCATCTTTTCGACGTTCTGCATCGGAAAATAGCCAAAATCGGAGAACACCATGATCGAACTTTTTTACTGGCCCACCGCGAACGGACACAAAGTCACCTTGTTTCTGGAAGAAGCCGGAGTCGATTACAAGATTTCGCGCGTGGATATTTCCAAAGGCGAACAATTCGCGCCGGCTTTCCTGAAGATTTCGCCGAACAATCGCATGCCGGCGATCGTCGATCACGATCCCGCCGACGGCGGCGCGCCGATCAGCGTTTTCGAGTCCGGCGAGATTCTTCTTTATCTCGCCGAAAAGACCGGCAAATTCATCTCGCGAGACACGCGCGGCCGCGTCGCAACGCTGGAATGGTTGTTCTGGCAGATGGCTGGATTAGGACCGATGACCGGACAATACGGTCACTTCTCCGTGTACGCGCCGGAAAAAATTCAGTACGCCATCGACCGCTACACGCGAGAACGCGAACGGTTGCTCGGCGTGCTCGACAAGCAACTGAAGGGTCGTTCGTTCATAGTCGGCGATGACTACACGATTGCCGATATGGCGTGCTATCCGTGGGTCGATCCGTATGTGAAAGCGCCGCTGGATTTGACGTCGTTTCCTGAAGTCCTGCGCTGGCGCACCGCGATCGAGGCGCGGCCGGCCACACAGCGCGCCTATGCGCAGGGCGCTTTCAACAAGCCCACGGCGGAAATGTCGGAAGAGGCCCGCAAGATCCTTTTCGGACAAAGCGTCAAGCACTAAACAGGCTGGCGGAATCCCTGCATCGCCGCAATAATCGCGGCCATCGCCGGCACCGGGAAATTTCATGCGTGTTATCGCGTTGCTGTTCGTATCGTTCGCTGCCGCCACGGCGGCGAACGCCGATAAACTCACGATCGACCGCATTTACGGCGGCGGCAGCTTGTCCGGACCCACGCCGACGAAGGTGGAAATTTCACCCGACGGGTCGCGCGTCACGTTCCTTCGCGCCAAGGCGGACGATCAAACGACGTATGACCTGTGGGAATACAACGTCAAGGATCGCGCGACGCGTCTTTTGCTCGATTCGAAAAAGCTCGTCCCTGGCGAAGAGCATTTGACCGACGCCGAGAAAGCGCGCCGCGAGCGCACACGAACGGCCGGCCGTCATGGTTTCGTGGACTACACATGGGCTCCCGACGGCAAGAAATTGCTTTTTCCGCTTAATGGAAAATTATACATTTACGATCTAACGGCTAAATCCGGCGCCGGGTTGCGCGAATTGGCGACCGGCGGAGCGGCGATCGATCCGAAAATATCGCCGAAGGGTCGCTATGTCTCGTACGTGCGCGACCAAAACCTGTGGGTCATCGACCTGACGACGAACAAGCCGCTGCAGCTTACGCACGATGGCGGCAGTGTCATCCATAACGGCGAAGCGGAATTCATCGCGGAAGAAGAACTGGATCGTTTCACCGGTTACTGGTGGGCGCCGGACGATTCCGCGATCGCCTATGAACGCTACGACGAATCGAAGGTCGCCTTGGTCAAACGATTTGAAATTTACGCGGACCGAAGCGACGTGATCGAGCAGCGCTATCCCGCCGCCGGAAAGGCCAATGTCGACGTCAAACTCGGCATGGTCGCGCCGACGGGCGGGGAGACGAGATGGATCGATCTCGGTCCGGATCGGGACATCTATCTGGCGCGCGCCGAATGGTTGCCGGATTCGCAGCGGCTCTCTTATCAGATCCTGCAACGCAATCAAAAGCGTCTCGATCTGAACCTGGTCGACAAAGCCACGCTTGCCCCGCGCACGCTAATCACCGAGACGAGCGACACATGGGTGAACCTTAATAACGACCTTCGCTTTCTGAAACAAAAAGACGCTTTCGTGTGGGGCAGCGAGCGCACCGGATTTCACCATCTGTATCTTTACTCGATCGACGGAACCTTGCTGCATCCGATCAGCAGCGGCGACTGGGAAATCCAGGATTTGCTGAGCGTCGACGAAAAAGGCGGACTCGTCTACGTTCAATCGAATCGCGATTTCGTGCCTGACGAACAACTTTACGCACTTCGCCTCGATGGCAGCAACGCGTCGACTCCAGCGAAAATCAGCGAAGGCGATGGCTTGCATGCGGTGAAATTCGGGAAAGATCCAAAAGTATACGTCGACACATTCTCAAATCCGTCAACGCCGCCGCAGACGTCCGTGCATGCCGGCGATGGAAAATTCCTGAGCTGGATCGAAGAAAACAAACTCGATGCGCACCATCCGTATTGGCCGTACCGCGATGCTCATATCGTACCGGAGTTCGGTACGATCGAAGCGGCGGATGGTCAATCGCTTTACTACCGCGTGTATAAGCCGCTGGATTTCGATCCGGCGAAACGCTATCCGGTTTTCGATACGTATTACGGCGGTCCGCACGGGCGCGTCGTCTCGCGCGGCTGGGCAGACTATTTCTGCGAATACATGGCGCAGCACGGATATGTCGCTTTTTCGCTCGACAATCGCGGCATGGCCGATCGCGGACGAAAATTCAGCGACGGCGTCTACAAGCAATTCGGCAAACTCGAAGTGGAAGATCAAATCGCCGGATTTCACTGGCTCAAGGCGCAGCCATGGGTCGATCCGCAACGCATCGGGATTTTCGGATGGAGTTACGGCGGATACATGACGGCGATGCTGCTTTCGAAGGCGTCCAATGAAGTCGCCGGAGGTGTCGCGGTGGCGCCGGTGATCGATTGGAGCTTGTACGACACCGCGTACACCGAACGCTATCTGGATACGCCGCAAAACAACGCGCAAGGCTATGAACTATCCGGCGTGCTGCATTGGCTCGATGGCCTGAAGTCGCCGTTGCTTCTGATTCACGGCATGGCCGACGACAACGTGCAATTCACGAATTCGACGAAATTGATGGCGGCACTGCAAGACCGCGGCGTGCAGTTCGAACTGATGACTTATCCGGGCGGCAAGCACGGCCTGTCGACACCGGCGATGCGCAAGCACGCGTTTCATGCCGTCGCCGATTTCTTCGACGCGCATATCAAAAAGGAACAAGTGGAAAACGCCGCAAAGTAAACCGGCGCCGCCCTTTGGAATCAATGAACCCAGCGACCGCCGCGTCGCCGCCGCGGGTTCGTCGAATCCGTCGGATCGCCAGCCGGCGCGGTGAGTTCTTCCGGCGTGGGCGGCGACTCGCGCCAATATTGCGCGACGGCGCCGACGGACGCCGGCAATTGCGCCAGGCACTCGTCATACTCTTCCTCGGTGAGCGGCGAAAACTCCGCGTCGGTCGCGAAAACGCCCTCGTCCACCGCCAGCGCCATGATCGGGCCGAGCAATTCCGTCAACTGCGAATCGGCGCCCAGCCGGGCTTCCCACACGCGCGCACGCAAATCGACGCCGCGCGAAAATCCTTCGCACCAGCCGAGCGCACTCAAGGCGGGATTGCCGTCGTCGAGTTCGATCTCGCCGAGAATCGGCTCGTACTCGTCCGCATCGATTTCCAGAGTGACGCTTTCGTTCAAGCGCGCGAGCAGTTCGAGCACACGTTTGCCTTCATCGGGATTCGAGAACGGCTCGTTGAGAATTTCCGGCAACCACTCGTCCGGTGTCGCCGGCTGCGGACCGATCGCATTCGCGCTCAACAATCCGTGTACGCCGTCGAGCAGCAGCGATTCTTCGCCGCCATGCGCGCGCAGGAAAAGATCGAGTTCTTCCAGTTCGCTATCGGCTAATGTGGTCGGCCAGTTCGGCTCCAACGAGATGTCAGTCATCGGCAAGTTCCAAAATCACGGGCGTGTGATCCGACGGACGCTCCCACGTGCGCGGCACGCGATCGATCGACACGCTGCGGCAACGCGAGCGCAACGCTTCGCTGGCCAGGATCAAATCGATGCGCAAGCCCAGATTGCGGCGGAAAGCGGCTTGCCGGTAGTCCCACCATGAAAAATGTCCGGCTTCCTCTTCGAAGAAACGGAAGCTGTCGTGAAGGCCGAGCGACAAAAGTTCGCGCAGCGCTTCGCGTTCGGGTGTCGAGCACAGAATCTGTTCGCGCCAGGCTTCCGGATCGTGCACGTCGCGGTCTTCCGGTGCGATATTGAAATCGCCCATCACGATCATGTGCGGATGCCGCTGCAATTCACCGTGAAGGAACGCGCGCACTTTCGTCAGCCAATCCAGTTTGTACGCATATTTTTCACTGCCGACAGTCTGCCCGTTGACGACGTAAAGATTCACGATGCGCAAAGGCCCCACGCTCCCAACCAGGATGCGCCGCTGGGGATCGTCGAGTCCTTCGATATCTCTCAATACGTCGCGAGGTTCTTCGCGCGCCAGGATCGCGACGCCGTTGTACGTTTTCTGTCCCGAGAAAACCGCGTGATAGCCCAGTTCGCGAATCTCGTCGCGGGGGAATTTCACGTCTTCCATTTTCGTTTCTTGCAGCGCGACGATATCCGGCGCTGCGGTCGCGAGCCAATCGCGCAGATGCTGGCGACGAACATTGAGCGAATTGACGTTCCATGTGGCGACTTTCATGGACGCTGATCCGATGCTGCGGGAACGCAATTATGCCTCACGGCTCGATACCGCTCGCCATCACGCCGCCAAACCATAACTGCGCAGAAGTGCGTCGATTTGCGGTTCGCGTCCGCGAAACGCAACGAACGATTCCAGCGCGGGCCGCGATCCGCCCACCGCGAGAACGTTGCGCCGAAATGCGGCACCTGCATCGCGATTGAAGATGCCCATCTCCTCGAATTGCGCGAACGCATCCGCCGACAGCAATTCGGCCCACAAATAACTGTAGTAACCCGCCGCATAGCCGCCGGAAAAAATATGCGCGAAGCTGTGCGGCATGCGCTGCCATTCGGGCGGGAAAATCACAGCGACTTCGCTGCGCACGTCGTTGAGCAGTTCGAGTACGCGCGCGCCTTGCGCCGTGTCGTATTTCAGGTGCAGACGAAAATCGAACAATGCGAATTCGAGCTGACGCACGAGAAACAATCCGGCATGAAAGTGCCGCGCCGCCAACATGCGCTTGAACAGATCGTCCGGGAGCAATTCGCCCGTGCGCCAATGGCGCGCGAAAAGATTCAGCGCATCGCGCTGCCACGCGAAATTTTCCATGAACTGGCTGGGCAACTCGACGGCGTCCCATTCCACGCCATCGATGCCGGCGACGCCGGGATAATCGACTTCGGTCAACAAATGATGCAGGCCATGGCCGAATTCGTGGAACAGCGTCGTCACTTCGTCGTGCGTGAGCAATGCGGGCTGGTCGCCGGACGGCGGCGCGAAGTTGCAGGTGATGTACGCGATCGGCAGATGAATCGTGTCGTCGCTGCGGAATCGCGAACGGCAGACATCCATCCACGCCCCGCCGCGTTTGCCGGTGCGCGTATACAAATCCACAAATACGCCGGCGATGACGCGGCCCGATTCATCGACGACGTCATAAAAGCGCACGTCCGGATGCCAGACGTCGACATCTTTGCGCAGACGCAAGACGACGCCGAACGCCCGCGTCACGATGGCGAACAAGCCGTCGATGACGGCCGGCAGCGGAAAATACGGTTTCAGTTCCTCCTCGCTCAAATCGTATGTCTGCAACCGAAGTTTCTCGGCGGCATACGCAACGTCCCACGGCTGCAAATCGTCGAGCTGCGCATGCTCTTTCGCGAACGTGAGCAACTCCGCGAGTTCTCGCTCGGCGATCGGTTTCGCGCGTTGCACCAGGTCGCGCAGAAAATCCAGCACGCGGTCGGGTTTGCCGGCCATTTTCGTGGCGAGCGATTCTTCGGCGGCGTTCGCGAAACCGAGCAGCGTCGCCGCTTCGTGGCGCAGCGCGAGAATCTGCGCCATGCGCGCCGTGTTGTCGAAGCGTCCCGCGTGCGGTCCTTGATCGGATGCGCGCGTTTGATATGCGCGATAAACGCGTTCGCGCACGGAACGATCATCGGCGTACGTAAGAACCGCCGTCACACAGGGCTGCTTCAGCGTCAGCACATAGTTGTCGCCGTCGCGGAACATGCCGAGTTCGCTTTCCGGAAGTCCGGAAAGTGCCTTTGCGTCGATCTGCTCCGTCCACGCATCGGTCGCGTCGAGCACCGCATTTTCGAACTCGTTGGACAGCCGTGTGAGGTCGGCGACGATATCGCGAAAACGCGTGCGAGCCGGTTCTTCGAGGCTCACGCCGGAAAGGCGGAAATCGCGCAGCGCATGATCGACCAGCGTTCGCGCAGCGAGCGGCAACGCCGAGAAATCCGAACTGTCGCCGGCTGCTTTGACGGCGGCGAACAAGTCGCTATTTTGTCCCATCTCCGCCGAATACTCGCTCAGCAATTGCTCCGCTTCGGCATGCGCAGCGCGCAATGCGTCGGAATCGGCAACGGCATGCAGATGATTGACCGGCGACCAGATGCGCTGCAATTCATAATCCATCGCTTCCTGCGGCAACATCGTTGTGGCGAACGAACGTGGCTGCGTGTCCGCGACGAGCGCGTCGATGCGGCGGCGATGATCGGCGAGCGTGGCTGCGATCGCCGGCAGCACGTGCTCCGGCCGGATGGCCGAAAACGCCGGCAGTGAGGTGTCGTTGAGCAATGGGTTGGAATCGGTCATGACGAAAATCCGCGGAGAATCGTTCAAACGTGATGGATGGCGTGCCTAAAATCAAGTAACGCGATTCGGTAAATCGACGCGACGTTTGCGTTAGCATGCGCAGCGACGGGCAAGGGGCGGGGATGGACGAAACGCGGACCAACGCCGAGGACTACGACGCACGTACGTTGTTGCGTCAGTTGGCGCTGTTTCGACATCTCGACGGCGACGAATTGACGGCCGTGGCAGCGGAGCTGGAATGGTTCGCCATGCCTGGCGGCGCGACGTTGTTCGATTACGGCGATCCGTCCGACGCGCTGTACATTTTGCAATCCGGCAGCCTGGGCGCGTTCAAGCCCGACCAACACGGAAAATTTCATTTGGAAGGCCTTGTCGCTGCCGGCGAAACGGTCGGCGAACTCGGTTTGATGGTCGATCAACCGCGCTCGGCGACGGTACGCGCATTGCGCGATTCGGAACTGTTGCGGTTGTCGCGGGCGGGATTCAAGACGCTGATCGCCAGCAATCCGGATGCGATGCTCGAAGCGGCGCGCGTGTCGGTGAAGCGACTGCTCACGCGGCACACGACGACGCAGCTTTCCGCGCCGCGCACGTTCGCGATTCTGCCTCATGATGATGTTGTCGATGCCACCGGATTCGCCCGGCAATTGCGCGAATCGCTGTCGCGTTACGGCGAGTGCGCCTTGATCGATGCCGAAGCCGCGCTCGGTCAAACCAGCGGCTGGTTCAGCGCGCTCGAATCGCGCGTGCGGTTCGTGGTGTATCTCGGCGGTGCGGAAAATAGGGAATGGCGCGAGTTGTGCGTGCGCCAGGCCGATTGCCTGCTGTTCCTTACCGACGCCTCGCAACCCGCCACGCCATGGCCGGAAGGCGTCGCGCTGGATCCCGAGCGCGTGCTGCATCGGCCGCGGCATCTGTTGCTGTTGTATCCGGATGGCGAGATCACGTTAGGCGCCGCGGCGGCATGGTTGCAGCAACACGCGCCGGGCATGCAGCATCACCATGTGCGAGGCCATCGCGATATCGAACGCGTGGCGCGCTTGCTGATCGGACGCAGCATCGGTCTCGTGCTGTCCGGCGGCGGCGCGCGTGGTTTCGCGCACATCGGCGTCGTGCGCGCGTTGCGCGAAGCGGGGATGATGATCGATCGCGTCGGCGGCACGTCGATCGGCGCGATCATCGCCGCCGGCGTCGCGGCGGATTGGAACGAAGAGGAGATGTTTGAAAATTATCGCCGCGCGTTCGTCACCGGCAAACCGCTGCGCGATTATACATTTCCATTTGTATCTTTAGTTTCGGGCCGACGTGTATCGAGATTACTGCGTGAAGAATTTGGACCGCGCGACATCAGTGATCTGGTGCTGCCGTTTTTCTGCGTCACCGCCAACCTGACGGCGGGCCGCGCGCAAACGCATCGCAACGGTCCGTTGTGGTTCTGGCTGCGCGCTTCATGCGCGATACCCGGCGTTTTGCCGCCCGTTTTTCATCATGGCGAAGTGTTCGTCGACGGCGCGGTGATGAACAACCTGCCGGTCGACGTGATGCGCGAGCAAGGCGTGGGCGAAGTCGTGGCGGTGGACATCAGTGCCGACGATGTCTTGCACGCGGCGGTGGAAGAATACGCATTGCCGCCCTGGTGGCGGCTGGCGTGGCAACGCTGGACGCAGCCGAATCTGCGCCCGGGCATCCTGAGCATTCTGTTGCGGTCGGGGATGGTGAATGCCGAGGCGGCGAGCGTCGAACGTCATGCGATGACGAGCCTGCTGCTTGCACCGCCGCTGGAAGATATCCAGTTGCTCGATTGGAATGCGTACGAACGCGCGATCGACGCCGGTTATCGCCACGCGCAAACAGTGCTCGGGCGCGCCGCCGCGCCGCGCGAACTGCCCTGAAAGGAGGCATTAAAAAACCCTCTCCGTCGCCGGAGAGGGTTGTCGGGGCACAGCATTATTTTTTAAATTAACCGCGATCGCGATGCGGACGGAACGCCTGCAGGCTTTCGGCGATGTCGGCGAGCCACGGCTTCACGGTCTCGTCGGTCTGATCGGCCGCGTTGAGACTGGAGAAGTGCACCTGATCGCTCCAGTCGTTGCCGAGTGGGCGGCGCTGATCGACCGAATACGCCTTCACGCGCAGCTGCGCAGTGACCACATTCGTAACCATTCCGTACGCGGGGAGCTGCTCGGCGCCGACGTCGCGCGCATGCACGAAGACAACGGCGTCGACACGGCCTTGCTTGGCGAGAATGCTGAGCGCCTCGTCGTAGCGCGGACGCTCGCCCGTCAGCAGATGGCCGATGCGCGGCATCGACGCTTCATCCAGCACGTTGAAGCCGCGGCGCGCGAGCGATTGTTCGATCATGCGCTCGGCCGGTTCGGCAATGTTGTTGTCGCCGCCGCCGATCACGGCGATGGTCAGCACGTGCGGGCGCGGCGGAACAACCGGCGGCGGCGGCGTTACGCGGGCCACTTGCTGTTGCGGCTGCGATTCGGCTGCTTGCGCGGCGGCGAGCTCGCGCAGCGGCTGCACTTCGGACGCGCGCGCGGCGGGACCGCCGGCGTTCGCATCGGCAGATTGCTGATCCGATGTTTGCGCTGTCGATACGGATTGATCGGTCGTTTGCGTTGGTATCTGCGCGGCAGCGGAATTCGCGTTGGCAACGGGCTGCGCCGTCGGCGCAACAGGTGTCGGCACGACCGGCGGTGCGGGCGGATTGATTGTTGCGGGCGTCGTCGTCGTGGTTGCGACTGTGGCGTTCGTGTTCGACGTCGAATCGTTCGACGCACTGGCCGCCGGTGTTCCCAGGTATTGCTGCAGGAACGGAATGCGATCGCGGAACGCATAGGCGCCGCCGGCAAACGCGAGCAGCAGAATCGCCGCAATGGCGAACGGCAGCGCGGACGAGCGCGAATTCGAAGCCGGCTGTTGGCGAGCCAGCACGGATTCGTGCGCGGGCATCGGCGGCACCGGCACTGACGAAGGACGCGGCGTCGGACTGATGCTCGGCAGCGGACGCTGTCCGGAAACCGGCGTCTTTTGTCCCACCATCGTCGCGGCCGCGGGCGACATCTTCGTCTGCAGCGTGATCGGTCCGCCTTTGGCGACGAGCGGATGACGGCTCAAATCGTCGATCAGCTCATGACAACTTTGGTAACGCTCGGCCGGATCCTTTGCGACCATCTTGGTGAGGATGCGCGACAGTTCCGGATCGACGTCTTTGTTGAGCGACGTAATGTCCGGAATTTCCGCCTTCACGACTTCGAGCATCAAACCGAGCGGCGATTCGTCGGTAAACGGCATGCGCCCCGCCAAACATTCGAACAGCACGATGCCGAGCGAGAAAATATCCGAACGCTGATCGACGGGTTTGCCCTGGCACACTTCCGGCGACAGATAACCGGGCGTGCCGACGAATTCGCCGGTGGACGTGAGCTTCTTCGAAAAATCCTGCGCGCTGAGTGCGATGCCGAAGTCGGCGATCTTTACCGCGCCGCGGGCGCTCACCATCAGGTTGCCGGGCTTGATGTCGCGATGGATCACGCCTTTGTCGTGGGCCGTGGTCAATCCCATCGCGGTTTGATAAATGATCTTCGCGGCCTGTTCGGGTTTCAGCTTCGTTTCGCGCTTGAGCACCGAGCCGAGTGATTCGCCGTCGACGAATTCCATGACGAAATACGTCTGGCCTTCGTCGTCGCCGATGAAATAAATCTGGATGATGTGCGGATCGTTGAGCGCCGCCATGCTGCGCGCTTCGCGCAGGAAACGCTCTTTCACGCTTTGATCGTGCGCGAGCGAATCGGCCAACACCTTGATCGCGACATAACGGTTGAGCGACGTCTCGTATCCTTTGTAGACCACACCCATGCCGCCGCGGCCGAGTTCGGAAACGATGTCGTAGTGCCCCAGTTGCTGTTTCATGACCCCACTCCACGGCAGGAACTGCCGGTTGATAGTGCAGAAATATTACCACCGCGGTGTACGGCACACCGTGTAGCGCTAGACAGCGGTGCAGTTATGCGCTTGGCATCCCGACTGCCAAATGAATCACAGTCCGTCCGCGGTTGTGACTGTCGCGGTTTGCAGCCTAGACTCGCGGCTGAATCCCTGATGACGAGATCGTGCCACAAATCCCTCCTATCCCCGGAAACGACCGACCGCGCTGGCTGTTCTGGGCGCTGGTCCTTTGTTTCGCCGCCGGTATGCTGCGTGTTCTGCCGCTTCTGCTGCATTCGCCGCTGATCGCACTGGCGAACAGTTACGACGAAGTTCGTTATAGCGCCTGCTTCGACGTGTATCCGGACCGGCCGGCGAATGTCGCCTCTACGCTGAACAGTCCGGCCGCGCCGTATTCGCGTTATGTGTTTCGCGAAACAGCCGAACCGATCTGCTATTGGTCGACCGAATGGATTTTCCAGGCCGCTGCCGCCGGCATTTTCAAGATCGAATCGGCGCTGACAGGGCAAACCAGCTTCTCGGTGCGATGGCTCGGTTTCCTCAAGTTCTCCGCGGCGCTGGGTGTGTGGATCTTGTTTTGCGTCGCATGGTGGCGCCGCGGGCCGCCCGCCCTCGCGCTCGCCAACGGGTTGATGTTTCCCCTGCTCCTTTGCGATCCGGCGAACACGATTTATCTCAACACCTTCTACGCCGAGTTCACCGCCGTCGTCACTTTGTACGTCGTGATCAGCGTGATTCTTCTGTATCACGAAAAGCCGCGCAGCAAACATGCCTCTGTCTTGCTGGCACTCGCCGCATTCGCGCTGGCGATGAGCAAGATTCAACATCTGCTGCTGCCGCTCATGTGCGCCGGCAGCGTGCTGATTTTCGATTACGTGCGAACGAAAAAATGGTCGTGGCGCGCCAGCGCGTTGTTCGTGGGTGCGATCGCGGGGCTTCTCGTTCAAGTCGCGCAGCTGCATCGCGAAAACGCCGCGATGCGCGATATCGACATGTTCAATCGCGCCGACGTGGCCTTCACCGGCTTGCTGCCCAATGCCAGCGATCCCGTAGAAACTTCCGCCTTGCTCGACCTCGATCCCGCGTGCATCCGCTATGCGGGCTCGCGCGCATGGCAGTTGCCGGGTTATCCGCCGGAGATTTGTCCCAGCATCGCCAACATCTCGCGAACGCGCGAACTCAACGCGCTGATGCACGATCCGCCGATGGCGCTGCGATTGTTCTGGAACGGTGTTCTCGCGCTCAACCCCTGGATCGCGCCGGGACTGGGGACCGTCGAAGGCGGCCATTTCGAACCGCTGCCGAGCGGGTTCGTTTCCGCGAGCGAGCTATTTTCCGCGTCGCCGTTGTCGCGGGCGATCTTGCTGGCGGGCCCCGTGATCGTGATGTTCGTCTTGCTGTTCTGGCGCCGCCGGCCGTCGGGGATGCGGCGCTATACGGTTTTGACGTGCGCCATCATGGTCACGACGCTGGGCGTCACCGTGCTGGGAGACGGCCTCGCCGACGTTCCGAAGCAGGGACATCTCGTGATCAATGCGGCATTCGCTTGGTGGATCTACATGCTGACGATCGCGTGGGCGCGCTCGATGGGCATGCGGATCAATTCCAGGGAAAAACGGCCGTCAACCCGCGTGGATGCCGTCGATCTCAAGCAATAATTCGGCGCGGCAAATATCGCCGTGCAGCATCAACAACGAAATGTCGTTACCGAGCCGGCTGCGCAACACCGACTGCAGCCACGCCGCGTCGTCCGCGCGGCGAACGTACACTTTCAAGACATCGCCGGATGCGTTGCCCAGCGCCGTGCGCGACTGCGCCGATTGCAGCAGGCTTTCGAGGTTCATCAGCGTCTCTTGCAGTTGCGCTTCGATATCTCCCGCGTGGTGCGATTCGTGCCCGACCACCGCCGCCGTACCCGAAATGTATAATTGTGGAAATTGCGTGGGCGCGCGCATGCCGCGCGCGAATCCGGGCGCGGTCGGCCCGTACTGGCGAGGATAACGCCACGCGCTGCATTGGCGGGGATTTTCCACGGCGACACCGCAAATCCGCGACGCCAGCGCATAGACCTGCAGAACATTTTTGCCGCTGCGCGTTCCGATTGCCGACGCGGCCGGGTAATTTCCCGCGAACGCCGGTCCGAGCCCCGCCGCGCGGCCGCTGCAGAACTGCCGATAGCGCTCGGCGTCGCCGTGGCCGTCATTGATCGCGTCGAAATAATTCCAGATGCGCAGCAAATTCGGCGTCGCGCTCGATTGCACCCACGCGACCAATTCCGCATAGGCCAGGCGCGCTGTCTCAGCGATGCCGCCGAACGACGATTCCCTCAGTTCGACGACGGCGATCGAGTACGTGCCGTCGCTGCACCAGCGCACGTGTCCTTCGATGCCGTGCGCGACTGCATTGCGCGTGCGCCAGACCTCGCAGCGCGTTTCATCGGGCGCCAGCGGTTCCAGTGCGACATTCAGAAATCGCGGATCGTTCGACGTCGCGCTGCGCCCGAATCCGATCACCGCAAGCACGGAATCGTCGTAAACGACATCGTCCTCGTAGCCGACGCGCAGCATCGGCAAAACATCGTGCGTCGGCGCGACGGCATCGTCGGCGACGGGCATATCCTTATGTGAAGAAGGCTGGCGCATGCGACGTGCATGATACACTGCGCACCCGCACCGGCTGGTGCTTCAGCGACGCACGCGTTTACGGATTTCACCGCCCATGACCGCGCAAACACCCGCCGAACACGAACTTGCAGAACTCATTGTCAGCAGTCTGAACCTGGAAAACCGCGCGGCGGACGATATCGACCCGCAAGCGCCGTTATTCGGCGGCGAACTGGGTCTGGACTCCATCGATGCCCTCGAATTGGCGCTGGCGGTTTCCAAGCAATATGGGTTTCAGCTTCGCTCCGACAATCCCGACAACAAACGCATCTTTTCGAGCTTGCGTCATCTGTCGGAACATATCGAGCAGCAACGAAAGCATTGAACCGATGATCCGCGCAGTCGGCTGGCTGTGCGTCGTGGCGTTGGCGATCGGCGCGCATTGGTTTGACAGCGATATTCTCCGTGGTGCCTGCGCCGCCGCCGTGCTGGCGCTGCTTGCGATCACCGCGCCGCCCTCGTTGCGTATTTCGCTGGGTGTCATCGCATTTGTCGCGATTGCGACCGTGCTGATTTTCGGATCGAGTTCGTTCTTCGACGTGCTGCCGGCATTGATCGCCGCTTTCGTCGCGTATCTTTTCGGCAGAACGCTGTTGCCGAAGCGCCGCCCGCTCATCGCACGCGCCATCGTCAGCATCGATGGACCTCAATGGCTCGACGATCCGAGCGTCGTCCGTTATGCGCGGCGCCTCACGTGGGTATGGACGATGTACCAAACGCTGCTCGCGATCATTGCGTTGTGTGCCGCGTTGACAGCGCGGGGATTTTTCCCCGCAGTTTCCGGCATGATGCCGAGCCCGCGGCTGTTCGGCGCGATCCTGCCCGTCGCCGTCGCACTGTTGTTCGTCGTCGAATTCGCGATGCGTCCATTCCTGATTCCGCAGGCGCCGCGCCACGGCTTGATTTCGTTCGCTCGCCGGTTGATTCTTGCGTGGCCCGCATTGCTCGACAACAGCTTCGATACTCCGCAGGCACGCATCCCGTGATCACCGCCACATTCAAGATCGACGCATCGCATCCTGCACTACCCGGGCATTTTCCCGGCAATCCCATCGTGCCCGGCGTCGTGCTTCTCGATCGACTCGCCGCAGAAGTCGAGCGTCATTTGAAAACACGACTGAGCAAATTGCCTCAAGTGAAATTCATGCGCCCGCTCCAGCCCGATGAAAGTGCGCAACTGAGCATCGACTATGCCGCACCGAACGGCCGCTTCGTCATCGCGTGCGGAGACGACGTCATCGCCAAAGGCGCGTTCGAGGCAAGCGCATGAAAGGTCATTGGAGCGAGCGTGGCGAATGCGGCGGACGGTCCGCGGTTCGCCTGATCGTATTCATCGGACTGCGGCTCGGCCGGACATTCGCGCGCGCACTGCTTTATCCGATCACGCTGTATTTCTTTTTCCGGCGCGGCCCGGAGCGCCGCCAATCGCGCGAATTCCTGACGCACGCGCTGGGACGACAAGCGACGGCGTGGGACATCATGCGCCACATCCACGCCTACGCCGCCGTCCAGGTCGACCGCATTTTCATGCTGGCGCAAACCACCAAGCGCTTCGACATTCGCGTGCAAGGTCTCGCGGAACTTGATGCTCTCATCGACCAAGGCAAAGGCGTGCTGATGCTCGGCGCGCATATCGGCAGCTTCGAAATATTGCGCGTGCTCGCCACCGAACGGCCGGATGTCACGACGCGAATCTTGATGGATCGCCAGCAGACTCCCGCGCTCACGGAAGTTCTGCTCGGGCTGAATCCGAAAGTGTCCGCATCGATTATCGACGTCGGCAAGGGCGATACCAACATCGCGCTGGAAATCCAGGAGGCAGCCAATCAGGGCGCATTGATCGGCATGCTCGCCGATCGTTCGCGTCCACAGGAAACCACGACGACCGTGCCGTTCTTCGGACGACCCGCCGAATTCCCGATTGCGCCGTATCTCATCGCGTCCTTACTGGATTTGCCGGTGACATTGATCTTCGGCCTGTACCGCGGCGGCGACCGCTACGATCTATACTTCGAAACGTTCGCCGAGCACATGTCGATTCCACGAAGCGAACGCCAGGCGTTGCTCAACCAATGGGCAGCGAAATTCGCCGCGAGGCTGGAACACTACACGCGGCTCGATCCCTTCAACTGGTTCAACTTCTATGATTTCTGGCATCGTCGCGACGACCGCGTTACTTCTGGCAGCGAGCCCGCCGTCCGATCTGTCGCCTGAAACGGCGGCACTGATCGCGCGCCTGGCCCGGCCGGCGCCGGCAAGCACGCCGTACACCGAAGTGCATTTCGCGAAACTGCTGCGCGAACCGCTCACGCTGCACGGCCAGCTCGATTACGGCGGCGCCGACAAACTCGGCAAGCGCGTCGATTCGCCGTACAAGGAAACCACCACGATCGCCGACGGGAAGGCGACCATCGCGCGCGAAGGACGCGGCGCGAAAACGTTCGGTCTGGATCGTGCGCCGGACTTGCAAGGCCTGCTCGCCAGTTTCAGCGCGTTGCTAAGCGGCGACGCAGTCACGATGAATCGCTACTACTCGATCGACGAAACGATCGACGAACATCATTGGACACTGACGTTGCGACCGCGCTCCGACGCACTCGCAAAACATCTCACGCGCATCGTCATCGACGGCGCCGCCAACGAACCGCGCTGCTTCACGATGCTGCAGTCCGACGGCGACGCAAGCGTCATGCTGCTCGGCGATCTTGCGACGACCACGCTACCGACGCCCACTACGCGCGCATCGCTCGACAACCTTTGTCACCATCCGGCGCAGTGAACGCGGTCAAGCGCGGAGCTTGGATCATCGTGTGGTGGTCGCTGCTCATCGCGATCGCCATCGGAATTTCGCATACTGTGAAAATCAGTGGCGACCTGCGCAGCTTCATGCCGCCTGCGCAAAGCGACGATCAAAAATTGCTGATGGACGAAATCGGCAACGGACCCGCGTCGCAATTGCTGCTGTTGGCGATCGGCAACGCGCCGCAAGAAAAACTCGTTGCGCTGAGCACATCGCTCGCCCAGAAATTGCGCGGCGATCCGAATTTTTCGCGCGTCATCAACGGCGAAAATCTGGACGTTCAACTCGATTCCGAGTTATTGCCGTATCGCTACTTGCTGTCGCCGACGTTGGATGCGAACACCTTCGACGCAACATTCCTGCACGAAGAGCTTCAACAGCGCGTGGAAGATCTCGCGTCGCCGGCGGCGGACATGCTGAAAGACATTCTGCCGCGCGACCCGACATTAGAAGTGTTGAAGCTCGCGCAACGCTGGATGCCGGCGAAAGCGCCGATGACGCGCGACGGTGTTTGGTTCTCACCCAAAGGCGAAGCCTTATTGCTGGCGCAGACGAAAGCCGCCGGTTTCGATCCGGGCGCGCAGACCGCGGCGATCGCGTCGCTCGATACAGCCTTTACGCAGTTGCCCGACGTCGGTGATGCGACCTTGACGATCAGCGGGCCCGGATATTTCGGCGCGAAAGTCGCCGCGACGACCCGCAGTGAAGCCGAGCATCTGAGCGCAATCGGAACGGCGGGATTTCTGTTGCTTCTTCTCGTCGCCTATCGCAACGGCGCCGTCATCGTATTGGTCGGGTTGCCGTTGGCGAGTGGCGCGCTCGCGGGGCTTTACGCCATCGCGCTGGCGTTCGGCGAAGTGCACGGCATCACGCTCGCGTTCGGATTCACATTGCTCGGCGTCGCGCAGGAATATCCCATTCGCGTGTTCAGCCATCGGCGCAGCGATGCGTCGACGCAGCAAAGCGTCGCGGCCGTCTGGCCGTTATTGCGGCTCGCCGTCGTCTCCGCGTGCATCGCATACCTCGCGTTTTTTGCATCCGGCGTACCGGGATTGCAGCAGCTTGCCGTGTTCACCATTATCGGATTACTCGTGGCCGGCGCGGCCACGCGCTGGATGTTGCCCGCGTTGCTGCCGACGCGATTCCACGATGCCGCCGCGCTGCCGTTCATCGAGCGTGTCCGCGTATTGATTGCGTCGATACCAAAACCGCGCTGGTTGCCGTGGCTGCTGCTCGCGATCGCGACGCTTGCTCTGTTTCTCGCGCCGACGCCTCTGTGGCAGAACGATCTTTCCGCTCTCACGCCGATCTCCGCCGCCGATCTTCAACGCGAAGGCGAACTGCGCGATGCGCTCGGGGCACCGGACATCCGCTATTTGCTCGTGTTCGAAGCCGACAGCGCCGATGGCGTGCTCGCGCTGTCGGAGCGGATTTCTCCACATGTGGAAAAGTTGATTTCTTCGCACGCCGTCGACGATGTGGAATTACCCAGCCGCTATCTGCCGAGCAAAGCGACGCAGACGGCGCGCCAAGCCAAACTGCCGGATCGCGATACGTTG
>DATAVJ010000106.1:0-22914 GCA_036267795.1 Rudaea sp. | reverse complement strand
TGCCGTCGGGTGCCCGCGAAAAAACGCCGATGTCGACCGGCAAATCCATCGTCGCCGGTGTTTCCTTGCCGACGCCGTCGGAATACATCTTGGCCGTGTGCAGCTTGAGCGTCACGTCCCATTTTCCGTCGGGACGTTTCTTCGTGGTCGCTGCGGTGACGCGGTTGTCGAACAGCGTGATCTTGCTGAACAGATCGTCGATCAGCGATGCGTATTTCGGGTCGGAACCCTGGCGCAGATCGTCGAGGAACTCGCGCGTCGTCGTGTACGGCGGTTGCTGGAACGCCTTCTCGCGGTCGTAGCGGGAAAGCACTTTGTCGACCGCGTCTTCACCCAGGAAATCCTTCAGCGCGTACATCACCACCGAGCCTTTGCGGTAATGGATGTAATCCTGATTCTCGTTGAGCGCCAGCGGCAGTTCTTCCACGACTTCGCCGCCGCGGCCCGACAGATAGCGATCCAGTTCGTACTTCAGGAACTTGTGCATCTGTGCCGGACCGTATTCTTTTTCCTGCACCATCAGCGCGGAATATTGCGCGAAGGTTTCGTCGAGCATCGTCACGCCCTGCACGAACGCGCCGATGACCTGATGCGCCCACCACTGATGTCCGAGTTCGTGCGCGGTGACGTAGAACACGTAGTCGATATCGTCCGGATCGCGCAGGTCCGCGATGAATCCGATCGATTCGGAGAACGGCACCGTGTTCGCGAAGCTTTGCGCGAAGCTCTCGTAATTCGGAAATTCCAGAATCCGCATCTGATGGAACTGGAACGGCGAATAGACGTCGTTGTAATGATCCAGCGATTTCTTCATCGCGTAGATCATCCGGTCGACGTTGTATTCGTGCTTCGGATCGTAATAAACCTCCAGCGCGATATCGTTCAACGTGTCGCGCTTCACCGCGTACTTCGCCGACTGGAACGAGAAGAAATCCAGAATCGGCTTGTCCATTTTGTAGTGGAAATAATGACGGCCGTTCTCGGTCCATTCGTGATCGAGATAGCCGGGCGCGAGTGCGATCTGATCCTGCACGGTCGACACCGTCGTCTCGAAATTCACCCAGTCCGCATCGCGGCCCAGCAGGTTGAATTGGCGCGCCGGCTCGTCGTCGATCTTCGGCATGCGCGGCAGTTGCGGCAGCCCGTATTTGCGCCGATCGTTGCGATCCGCGAGCTGTCCGTTTTCGTCGTATCCAAAGTGCGGAAGGCTCTGGCTGTCGATGAAGGTGCCGTTGTCGACGACACGAAAATCGTCCGGGTGGTTGCGGAAACCTTTGCTCCAGTACTGCAGCTTGAAATGGAAATCCATAGTCGCGCCGGGCGCCATCGGCTGCTTTAGCCTGTAGATCGTGTAGCCGTTGACGTCGTCGGTGCTCACCACGTCGTGGGGCGCGAATTCTTCGGATACTACTTTTACTTCGGTCGGCACGCGCACATGCAGATTTTCGACAGGTTTGTCCGTCTTGTTCAAGAGGACGTATTTACCGTCGATCTCGACACGGCGATCGTGCGGATAAATATCGACGTTCACATTCACGTCGGTGATTTTCGGCTGCGGCAGATTTTTGTATTGCCGATATTTCTTTTCGTAGTCGGCGGAATTCTGTTTTGCGACATCGCGCGGAATGTAGCGGTTGATCACGTTCGTGTTGTAGAAAATCCAGACGCCCAGCACGACGAAACCGATCAGCGAAGCGGCGAGCAATGCGCGCGCCGGAGCGCGAAAACGTTGCCGCGCCGTGCGTGTGCGTTCACGCCAGCCGAGCGCGGTGCCGCGCGACCAGAACAGCGCTGCCGCAACCAATAATGCAACGGCGAAACAGGCCCAATATGTGCGGAACCACAGATGTCCGGCGAGGAAATGGCCGTAGCCGTTCATGTCGGAATACAACGCAGCCGGCGCCGATCCGTATCCATACAGATGATGGTCGAAATACAACTGGCCGAGCGCGATGCGGCTGACGAAAAACAGCACGATCAGCAGATAGCCGAGAAATTTATTGTTCGCGATCACCTGGAAAAACAATGCGAGTGCCGCGAGCAGCACGAACGCGATCGTGCTCAATGCGATGTTCGATACGTAGAGAAGCGGCTCGAAATGATAAAAACCGCGGATCACCTGATAGCCGATGCACTCCACTGCGCCGAAGATCAGGAAAATCACGATGACCGTCGTCAGCGCCACGAGTTTTGACAGCAGCGGTATCCAGTCCGGCAGCGGAAACGCATCCGTCACTTCGCTGATCTTCGCGCTGCGCTCGCGCCACACCAATTCGCCGGCGTAAAAACTGATGACGATGAACAGGAGGAAGTTGTAGCTGCCATCCATCTGCTCCGTCATCACATGCGTGACCGGATAAATCTTCGTGCCGAAAATTTCGTTGGTGAAGGCAAGGCTGCCGCCGAGGTTGATCAAGCCGAACACCAGCATCACGATCAGCGCAACACCGCGCAGCACGCCGCGTGTGTCGAACCAGGCGAGTTTCAGGAACTGGCTCCAGCGCGCAGCGGCATTGCTGGAAAGCGTTACTTGCGGCAGGACGAACGTTTGCCGAACGTCCAATGCCTCTTCTGTTTTCGGCGCAATTTTTTTGCGGCGGCGCCAGCGCAATCCTTCGCGGTCAGGGCGGAACAGGCTGAACGTCGCGCCGATCAGTGCGAAACCTACTGAAATCCAGATCGCACGATTGATCAACAAGATGCCGGTGATTTCCGGCACCCGTATGTTGCGATCCTGCGCGGACCAATAACGCGTCGCCAGCTCGAACGCGCCGAATCCGAATGGATCGATCAACGCGCCGAGCGTGCGATGTTCGAGGTTGCCGGCGGTGGTCAGCGCAATCTGCCACAGCACGAAGAACACGATGATGCCGATGTACGTGCCGAGCATCGAGCGCGTCAGCGTGGCCAGCAAGAACAATAGCGCCGAGACGAAGAACAATCCCGGCAGCACAAAAAACACGAACGCGTAGCCGTAAGCGACGAAGTTGGTCGGTCCCAGCCGTTCGGGATCCACCCACGGCATGAGCACGCCCGTCATCAATCCGAGCGCCACGAAGACGAGGACCAACGACGCCGCCAGATAGCCCGCTGTGAAACGTCCGCCAAGATATGCCGTGCGTGAGATCGGCGTCGCGAAAAACAATTCGGCGGTGCCGTTGTCGAAATCGCGCAACGCACCGCCCGCGACGAACACGGTGATCAGGAACATGCCGAGCAGCGTGAACAGAATCAGCCATTGCGTGATGACGTACGGCGCGTTGCGATGCACGTTGCCGACGCCGCCGCCGACCTGGACCGAATCCGACCCGGCCGCCGCGAACGCCAGCGCACCGAACGCTAGCGCGATCATCCAGAACAACGGACTTCTGAGCTGCTGTTTCAGCTCGAAACGAAAGATTTCGCCGAACATGCAATTCTCCGGTCAGGCCGCTTTCGCGTTTTGGCGGCGCAACTGGCCGAAGTAGACATCCTCGAGATCCGGCGAAACGCTTTCGAAACCGTCTTCGGGTTTTGCGTCGGACATCACATGCACGATCGTCTTGCCGCCCGCGAGCCGCGTGGACAGAACCGTGAAGCGGTTTTTGTAATCCTCGATCGCCGCATTTGCGATCGTACGCCGCCACACGCGGCCGTCCAGCGCGCGCATCGCCTCATTCGGTTGACCGCTCAGCAACACCTGGCCTTGCGCGATGATCGCCATGCGCGGACACAAATCGGTGACGTCTTCGACAATGTGCGTCGACAAAATCACCACCACGTTTTCGCCGATCTCCGCGAGCAGATTCAGGAATCGATTGCGTTCTTCCGGATCGAGACCCGCCGTCGGTTCATCCACGATGATCAATTTCGGATTTCCGATCAGCGCCTGCGCAATGCCGAAACGCTGGCGCATGCCGCCGGAATATGTGCCGAGCTTTCGTTTGCGCACATCCCACAAGTTCGTCTGACGCAGCAGCGCCTCGACCACGGCCCGGCGATCGCCGCGCGACGTCACGCCTTTGAGTACGGCGAAATGATCGAGCATTGCCTCTGCCGATACCTTCGGATACACGCCGAATTCCTGCGGCAGATAGCCGAGTGTGCGGCGCGCGGCGGGCTTGTCGGCCAGCACATCCAGGCCATTGAGTACGACGCTGCCGCTGTCGGGATCCTGCAAGGTCGCAATCGTCCGCATCAATGTGGATTTGCCGGCGCCGTTCGGCCCGAGCAAACCGAACATCCCGTTCGGAATATCCAGCGAGACACTTTTCAGCGCCTGCACGCCGTTGCCGTAGGTTTTGGAAAGATCGCGAATCTCTAGCATGGCGTAGGTTCCTGCGCGGGGATCAAAAACAGAGGTGTGGAAACGAAGGTGTACTATTTAGATATAACACTAGCCCGACGGCCGGCAAACAGCATAGGCAATAAGTCATGCGGTGTCGTTACGGCGAACGCAGCGGGAAACCATCTTGCGCTATCCTCGCAGTTCTCCCCGCCGCGGTGTGGACAAAGCGATTTACGAGGACGACATGGGCCAGATTACCGAAATCAAAGTGCCGGACATCGGCAATTACGAAAACGTTCCGGTCATCGAAGTGCTGGTCAAGGCCGGCGACACGGTCGCCAAAGACCAGGGTCTGCTTACGCTGGAATCCGACAAAGCCACGATGGAAGTTCCGTCGAGCGCGGCCGGTGTCGTCAAAGAAGTGAAGGTAAAGGTCGGCGACGAGGTGTCGGAAGGAACGATCGTCGTCACGGTCGAAGCCGGCGAGGCTGCGGAAAAACCCGCCGCGGCACCGAAAGCGGAGGCTCCGAAGCCGGAATCCAAACCCGAAGCGCCAACGGCCAACGCCCCCAAAGAATCCGCGCCGAAACAAGCTGAAAAACCGGCGCCTGCCGAAACGAAGTCGACAATTGAACCACCACGCTCACCGCCCATCGAGTTCGGCGCCGGTACGGTGATGCCGGACAAGGTTCCCTACGCGAGTCCGGCCATTCGGCTGTTCGCGCGCGAACTCGGTGTCGATCTGACCAAAGTCAAAGGCAGCGCGCGCAACGGTCGCATAACCAAAGAAGATGTGCAGAATTTCGTCAAACAGGCGCTTACAGGTAGCGGCGCAGGGTCTGTCGGCGGCGGCACCGGACTCAATTTGCTGCCATGGCCCAAAGTGGATTTTTCCAAATTTGGAGAAGTGGAAACAAAACCGCTTTCCAAGATCAAGAGGATTTCCGGCGCCAATCTCGCACGCAACTGGGTGATGATCCCGCACGTCACGCAGCATGACGACGCCGACATCACCGATCTCGAAACATTGCGCGTCGCACTGAACAAAGAACATGAAAAAGCCGGCATCAAGTTCACGATGCTCGGCTTCATCATCAAAGCCGTCGTCGCGGGCTTGAAGAAATATCCGGATTTCAACGCATCGCTCGACGCGACCGGCGACAATCTGGTTCTGAAAAAGTATTTCCACGTCGGTTTCGCGGCCGACACGCCGAACGGCTTGGTCGTTCCCGTGCTCAAGGATGCGGACAAGAAAGGCCTCGTCGAAATCGCCACGGAAACGACGGCGCTTGCCGGCAAGGCGCGCGAGGGCAAACTCGGACCGGCGGAAATGTCCGGCGGATGTTTTTCGATTTCGTCGCTCGGCGGCATCGGCGGTACGGCGTTCACGCCGATCGTCAACGCGCCGGAGGTGGCGATTCTCGGCGTCTCGAAATCCGCGACCAAACCGGTGTGGGATGGCAAGGCGTTCCAGCCTCGGCTCATCCTGCCGCTGTCGCTCAGCTACGACCATCGCGTCATCGACGGCGCCTCCGCCGCGCGCTTCACGGCGTTCGTCGCGCAAGTACTCGGCGACATGCGGCGAGCGATGTTGTAGGCGACATATCAACTTTCGTCATTCCCGCGAAAGCGGGAATCCAGCGACTTTATTCTCGTACGAAGGACCAAGCCACTAGATTCCCGCTTTCGCGGGAATGACGAAATAAATAAACGTCGACGTAAGACTACTTTCAGGGCAAGCATCATGGCGACAAGCGAAGTCAAAGTTCCGGACATCGGAAACTATACAAATATACCCGTCATCGAAGTCCTGGTTAAAGCCGGCGATACCGTGACGAAGGATCAGGGTTTGATTACGGTCGAGTCCGACAAGGCGACGATGGAAGTGCCGTCGACGGTCGCCGGTGTCGTCAAAGAAGTAAAAGTCAACGTAGGCGACGAGATTTCCGAAGGCGTCGTCGTTGCGATTATCGAAACAGATATTCCCGCGCCGACCGCTGCTCCTTCCCCAGCGGAGCGGGGGAAGGTGCCGAAGGCGGATGGGGGCGCGTCCGATTCGCAAAGCAAACCCCCTTCAGCCCCTGCCGGGGCAGCTTCCCCCGCCAGCGGGGGAAGCGAAGGCAACCTGCCAAAGGCTGCGCCAAGTTCAAGCCGCAAAGCCGACATCGAATGCCAAGTCTGCGTGCTCGGTTCCGGACCCGGCGGATACACGGCGGCGTTCCGCGCTGCCGATCTCGGGCAGAACACCGTGCTGATCGAGCGCTATGCGACTCTTGGGGGCGTATGCCTCAACGTCGGATGCATTCCCTCGAAGGCGCTGTTGCATGCATCGCGTTTAATCGACGAAGCGTCACACGCATCGGATATCGGCATCACGTTCGGCGAGCCGAAAATCGATCTGCCGAAACTGGCCGCGTTCAAGGACAAAGTGGTTGCGCAACTCACGGGCGGCCTCGCGAGCATGGGCAAGCAGCGCAAGATCGCCGTCGTGCAAGGCATCGGCAAATTCATTTCGCCGAACGAGATCGAAGTGGAAACCAAAGACGGCAGGAAATTAGTATATTTTGAGAAATGTATAATCGCGGCCGGATCGCAGTCCGTAAAGTTGCCGGGCTTTCCGTGGGACGATCCGCGCATGATGGATTCCACCGGCGCGTTGGTGCTCGATGACGTGCCGAAGAAATTGCTTGTGGTCGGCGGCGGCATCATCGGTCTGGAAATGGCGTGCGTGTATGACGGGCTTGGCAGTGAAGTCACCGTCGTCGAAATGCTCGATCAACTCATGCCGGGCACCGATCCGGATCTCGTGAAACCGCTTGCGACGCGACTCAACAAACGCTACGCCGGCATCCATCTGAAAGTGAAAGTCAGCAAGATCGAAGCGACAAAAGAAGGATTGAAAGCGACGTTCGAGGGAGAGAAGGCGCCGGAGGCGCAAGTCTACGATCGCGTGCTGGTCGCCGTAGGCCGTTCGCCCAACGGCAAGAAAATCGATGCGGAAAAAGCCGGCGTGCAAGTCACCGAGCGTGGTTTCATTCCCGTCGACAAACAGATGCGTACAAACGTACCGAACATTTTCGCCATCGGCGACATCGTCGGCAATCCGATGCTCGCCCACAAGGCAACGCACGAAGGCAAAGTGGCCGCGGAAGTGTGCGCCGGCCAGAAAAGCGAATTCGTCGCGCGCGTGATCCCGAGCGTGGCGTACACCGATCCGGAAGTTGCATGGGTCGGCGTAACCGAATCGGAAGCGAAGAAGAACGACTTGAAGATCGGCGTCGGCAAATTTCCTTACGCTGCGTCCGGTCGTGCGATCGGCATCGGCCGCACGGAAGGTTTCACCAAACTCATCTTCGACGAAGCAACGCATCGCATCATCGGTGCGGGGATCGTCGGGCCGAACGCCGGCGACTTGATTTCGGAAGTTGCGCTCGCCATTGAAATGGGTGCCGAAGCCGCCGATATCGGGCTGACCGTGCATCCGCATCCGACACTATCGGAATCCGTCGGCATGGCCGCCGAGGTTTACGAAGGCACCATCACGGATCTGTACATTCCAAAAAGAAAATAAGGAGGATTCGCATGAAACTTTATTTTGCGCCCGGAGCGTGTTCGTTGTCGCCGCACATCGTGCTGCGCGAACTTGGAATTCCGTTCGATCTCATCAAAGTGGACATGAGTTCGAAGAAGACGTCCGACGGCGACGATTTCGCATCGGTCAATCCGAAGGGTTACGTACCCGCGCTGAAGACCGATGACGGCAAGGTGCTGACGGAAGGCGTTGCCATCAATCAGTTTCTTGCCGACAAAAAACCCGAGGCCGGTCTTGCGCCCGCGAACGGCACGTTCGAGCGCTATAAGCTGCAGGAAATGTTGAATTTCATCTCGACCGAAATCCACAAGACCTACAGCCCGCTGTTCAACTCGTCATTGCCGGATGCGGCACGCGATATTTTCATGGACAAACTGAAGAAACGCTTCGGCGAACTCGATACGCTGCTGTCGAAACAGGATTTCCTAACCGGCTCGAAGTTCACGATCGCCGATGCGTATTTGTACACGGTGCTGCGCTGGGCGCCGAAGTTCAAGATCGACATCAAGCAGTGGCCAGCGCTCGCGCGCTTTTACGATCGCGTCGATTCGCGTCCTGCGGTCAAAGCCGCCGTCGAAGCGGAGAACGCTGCGAAGGCGGCATAAGCCGACGTCTCAGTCGACCGAGAAATCCTGAAGTTTTACCGGCAGCGCGCGGTTATCCGGTTGGAAATCCGAATTGAGCAATTGGCCTGTGGCCGGAACGATAAGCGATCCGGCCGCGCAGCCCGGCAGAGGACATAGGCCGGTGTACTCGGCGCGCTCGACCGTGTCGCCTGCGACGATTGGGTTGATGCTGCGATAAACGAGAACGACCGCGCCAGCGGGCGCGGCTGCATCCAAGGTGACTGTAACGTTGGTTGGAACCGATCCGAGCGATGCCGTGCTGTACGTCGTTTCGGTGGAGAGTGAGCCAATTGGCTGTAACGAAGAATCGGTGAGGATTGCTCGAACGTGCCACGTATCGCCTTGCGGCCAATTCTCGCCGAAGACAACAGTTCCTCCGCCGATGTTAATGGTTGTGATTCCGGCATGTGCGTGCGCAGTCAAGGCAAGCAGCGCGCACGTCATAATTGTCTTGAACATTTCGATTCCCCTCGCTGTTTCAACAGGCGAGGAGTGGATCACGCGACAAATATGAGCGTCTACGGCTTGTCCGAACGCTGTCCGCTTCCTGTCCCATAATGTTCGTCGACGTCATAGAGACGCACGAGCGGTTCCATCTGCAATAGATAGTGCTCGTCTTCCGGGTAGTAGACTGACTTCTCCGGATTCTCGCCCGCGAACGCGCGCACGGCTTCCATCGATTCCCAATGCGAAATCAGCACGATCTCGCAATGTTCGCCCTGATTGCGGCGCAGTACCGTCACGCCGCGGTTGCCGGGTGTTTCGGAATAATGTTTCAACCCCGTCTCTCGCAGATACTCGAGGTACTTGTCGGCCTTTTCTTTCAGCGTGATGCCGCGCCAGATGCGAGTAATCATGATCGCTTCCTAGACGTCGCCGTCGCTCGACCAGCCTTCCCCGCTGCCGCGGTTGTATACAAAGTCGCTTTGTACAATTTGCCCGGCCGGGATCGAATCCTGCGCAGCGAGCTTGGCGTAGATGGGCGTGAAATCCGGTTCGGTCGCCTTCATCAGTTGTTCGTAGCTGTCGATCACGAAATAGGTTTTCTGATACGTGTCGATGCGGTAGCGCGTACGCATGATGCGTTCGAGATTGAAACCGATGCGGTTCGGCGCGGACGATTCCAGGCAATAAATCGATTCGCCTTTCGACGAGACGATGCCGGAACCGTAGATGCGCAATCCGTCGTCCTGTTTGATCAACCCGAATTCGACGGTGTACCAATATAGACGCGTGAGGTTGACGAGCGCATCGGCGCCAATGCCATGCGCCTTCACGCCGCCTCGGCCGTACGCCTGCATGTAATCGGCGAACACAGGATTGAGCAGCAGCGGCACGTGGCCGAACAGATCGTGGAACAGATCCGGTTCGCTGATGTAGTCGATTTGATCCGGCCGGCGAATCCACCACGTCACCGGAAAACGGCGATTGGCGAGATGATCGAAAAACGTGAGTTCAGGCAATAGCCCTTCGACGCCGATCAGTTCCCAGCCGGTCGCCCGGCGCAGCACCTTGTTGAGTTCGTCGAACTTCGGAATGGCATCCGGCGTCATACCGAATTTCTTTTGATTCTCGATGAATTCGCGCGCGGCGCGATGTTCCAGTATCTCGTGCTGACGAAGGAACAGCGCCGACCACGTCGCGTGATCTTCGGCCCGATACGTCGACCACGGCTGTTCGATCACCGCCGTCGTATAGACCGGCACCGACCCTTTGTCGGTTTGCTGATGTTCGACGCGGCGTGGCTGAGCGTTCATGGAGAAATCTTAGCACCGCCGTCGCGGCGGCGCGCAAATACCGAGTGGATGCGTCGTCGTGCCGCTGTCGAGAGGGATTAAGCAGCGTCTTTGTGTTTTCAACGGTCCGCACATCGAACGCATTGCTTTGGCATTCTTCCATTCAGGGTGATGGTCGCATGCGAGGGCATTGTCGATACTCGCGCCATCATCTGCGTCGGGGTGAGTCGTCCGGAATCGACGAGCGCCCGGTCACGGAGGGCGACTTCGTCGATAAATAATCGATCGAATGTCCGATTGGGATCGAAGTTATAGCCGAATCGGCGTTCGACGAACGGCATGGTAATGCTCGTGTGCGCGAGAAAGACTTCGAATTCGAAGCGATCGATCATCAATTGCAGGACATCTTGGGCGCGAATACCCTCGAACCCAACGTTGGCATGGTCGTAGTTGTCGTAAGAAGACGTAGTGAAACCGCGCGCATTATCGAACTTATATTTTTTTGGCAGACGTTGCCAGTAATGCCGAAACAGGTCGAGTGCCTCGGGCCATAGCTGATGGCCATTCCTGCCGATGACATCAGACGTCAGAAAAAATCCGCCGTCACTGATAAGTGATGCGATGGTGTCGAATAGCGTTTCGAGTTCAACGATATGGTGAAGACATTGATTGGCCAAAACGACATCGAAGCGTTCGTCGCACGATAACGTTTTCACGTCCGCGGCACGGAACTCAATCCGCTTAGCGATGCCCGCTGCCGTTGCGCCCGCTTTCCCCCGCGAAAGCATCTCCGAATTGATATCCATGCAGACAATTAAGAATTGATCGTGTCCGCTGTCCATAAGTTGGCGCGCGAGGGAGATTTCCAACTCGCAGCGCCCACTGCCGATACTCAACACCCGTGTGGACGCAGCTTGGTTTCTCATCCGATCACGTAGACTTTTGAAGAAAAAATCTTCGGGTGACGAAAACCCGACTTCTTCCAAACGCGGCCGCAGATGGGCATTCGACCAATAGTGAAAGATCGCCGGAAGGTCGCCTACCGGCGGATTCAAGTTGAACGCCAGTTTTTCGAGCGAGGATCGTACGCGATAACGATGGCGCTCCGGCACGAGCGCAAGGAGCGCACGCGCCATGTCCTTGGCGCGTGCCCGGACGAATCGTTTGTTGCAGAAAGGAACCACGTCGGATGTCGAAACAGCGCAGCGCACGCACCATGAACCTAAGCGGGTTTCAGTCGTCGCTACACGCGAGCTCGTTGTTGTTGACCGACGCATCGTTGGTGATGATGTTCGGAAAATACTGTAGCTTCGAATAGTCGGTTCGCACATTCAATGCATCGCAACTTCCGGAGGCTCCGGAGCGCTGTCTGTTCGAGCTGAAGGTGTTGCTTGAGAATGTGTCGTAGGCAGAATTGACGATGACGCCGCCGCCGTTGCCCGAATGGTTGATCGTGTTGCCGTCGAACAGGCTCCAATCCGTTCCGCTCGAATATCCCGTGTTAACAATGTCCAAACCCCATTCACTCGAATAAGTAATGGTGTTGTGGAGGATCAGCGCGTAATCACAACTGACGATGTAGAGGCCTCCGGCTCCCACATGGGAAATCTTGGAATCTTGAACTAACCAGTTTGTGGAGTTGTAGCAAGAGACCTCGCCATCGCCGCCCGGTCCGACGCCATTGTTCAAAATATTCGCCGCGATGATGCGTACGTTCGAGCTGTCGTTGGTCCAAAGCGATGGAGATGCGCAGCCACTCGAACAAGCCTTGCCATCGCCCGCATACGAAACAGACACTTTGTTGATTTCTACGTCGGTGCTGTCATTAATCGCTACTCCGCCCATGGTGTACGAGATCGCCACATTGTAAATGCGCGTGCCGTTCGTGCCGTAGATCGAAATGGCATCGCCGGCGCGATTGACGGCTGGCGAAGTGATGTTCAAATCGCGGATGGTGACGCTAGGAACATTGACTTCGACAATGTCTTCAGTCGAGATACCCGAGACGTTGTTGATCGTCGCGGGCGAAGCCGCTGAAACGCTCTTCAGCGTTTGACCGGATTTCATGGAGATCGTGCCGGCTTGATTGTAGGTACCGCTATTCAGACAAATTGTTGCGTTGACCGAAGCCGACGAGACGGCGGCGTTGATGTCTGTTCCCGGGCCGATCGTGCTGTTGCACAGGCCGTTCGGTATGGTTGAAGTGAGCGCCGAGACCGTCCTCGAGTAGACAAGTGTGCCGTGGCTGCGAACGACTGCGTAGTTAGGCCATGATGGATCTTTTCCGGGAAATGTCGTGTGATGCCTCAGTTCTAAGGTGACATTCGGAGCGGACACAAACTCGTATCGTTGCGACCACACCGTTGTGCCTTCGCAGGCATACAGGTCATTGGTCGTCGTCCAGAGGCAAAGAACATTGTTGGGCGGATTGCCGGACCAACCCCAGTTCACGGTGCATGCGCTGGCGTTGTCGCCTGGCCCGGGCAAGTAACATTGATTGGCAATGTAGTAAGTCGCAGCAGCTTCGGCTCGCTGCGCCACTCCCATCGAAAAACTTTGCAGCACGATGATGCCTGTTAGGGCCAAAGAAAAACGGCTCATTGATAACTCCCCAGATAAGCGCCCCTTGGATCACGGACAGTTCCAAGTCGAAAAGGCGGCGGGAGTTAATCAGGCGAGTTTTTTAACGTCTATGCCTTGTCCGCATAGTGTCCGCGAGCGGTCTTATAACGGTCGTTTCGATCACGAATACCATTGCGTAGCGACGCGTCAAGGATCGGTCGGGCGCGTCGGCAGCGGGATAACGCGGGTGTCGTCGCGCCGAAGCGCATCGTCGAAATCAAATTCCGAGTCGATCGGCTCGGCCAACTCTTCTTCGTCTTCCCACGTGTAGCGTTTGCGGATCGGTATTGGATCGAGGCGGAACGCGAAAACCGCCGCGATGACACCGGCGATGGCGCCGCACAGGTGATATTCGAACGAAACTTCCTGTTCGCGCGGCAGCACCGTCATCACCATGCCGCCATAGAGAAAGAACACGAGAAGCGCGATCGCGACGCCGAGACGGTCGCGGCGCAGCAGGCCCATCACGAACAGAAAAAACATCAAGCCATGCACGATGCCGCTGATGCCGACATGCACCGATGGCCGCGCCCATAGCCACACGCCGAGCCCGGACATGATCCAGATGAACGGCAACGCGTATCGCGTCGCGCGTGGATACGCGTAGAGCGCGAGGCCGGCCAGCATGCCGAGCGGCAACGTGTTGGACATCAGATGCGCGAACGACGCGTGCACGAACGGCGCGCTGAGAATTCCGATCAGGCCGTGCGCATCGCGCGGTCGTATGCCCAGATCGATCGTGTCCCAACCCATCGTCCAGGCGACGAGCCATGCGAGCCAGATGCCGGCCAGCAATGCCGCTGCGCCGACGGCTGCGTACGCGACGCGTTTACGGTCGCGTTGAACGGTTCGGGCGCTGGGTTCGGGAAGCGGTGGTGCGATGTCCATCCGCTCGTCATTGGGGCATGCGGCCGCTACGACAAGGCTTGGCGCAACTAAAGACGTAGCTTAGTAAGGAATCGATTCCATGCCGCTGTCGAAAAGACGGTCCAGGTCGGAGAAACAGTACAGCTGCAGGAAATTCGAGTCGCAGGGCTCGTTGAATTCGTTGCTCCAGCCAGAGACGAAATATCCTGTGCCCTCGACGAACGAATCGCCATGCACTGCGGAGGTCCAACCATGGCAGTCCGCGCCCGCAGCCGTTCCATCGTTATTCGTGCCGGTCACCATGCCCGATCCGCTCACCAGAGTTAGACCGATCATGATCGGGAGGGACTGCAGCTGGCTGAACGTCGCCAGCCCGGTCTTGGACGGAGCAATGGGCAGACCATCGGTGCGGACCCAGGGTCCGTCGTTCTGCAGGCGGTCCATGGCATTGACCGGCGAGACAGCACTGCTGTCGGACAACCACGCCTTGAAACTCGTCGGCGCCCGCAACCCATTTGCAGCCGCTTCGGTCTGGCAAATCTGATCACCGGCAGCGATTCCTGTCTTGCCGCCCGCTTCGGCCCACGCGGAAAGATCCCCGTGGCCGCCGGTACTCGCGGTGACGAACGCTTGACGCCCACTCCGCTGAGCGTAGTTCAATTGCTGGTTCATACCGGCGTGCATGCACATCAAGTGCAGTTCGTTCGAACAGCCCGTGCTTCCGCCGAAAACCTGGATGCTCCCGTCGAAGAAAGCGCCGACGCCGGTGTTTGCGTCCGTCGTCCAGCCATTGCACTGGGCTTGAGGGAACGCATCGGCGACCAGGCCGGCCTGCGTACCGCTGAACATTGTCGAGGCCGTGTGCGTGCCTGCCGCCGTGAGAAACGCCGGGGAAATGATCGCGCCGTCGACGTTCAGTGTTTGCAGTGTGGCGAACGGTATACCGTCCGGGCGGATCCACGGGCCGGCAAAGGCCGGCAGGGAAGCCTGGCCGCAGTTGGCGCTTTTCTTTCCGGATAGATTATGCAGTCGACAATACGCGTCGTTGTTACTGTCGGAAAGAAAAGCGACGTAGTTGGACGCATCCGGCAAACTCGCTGCCGTCGCTTGCGCGCGGCAGACCGCGTCGCCCGCCGCAAGGCCGGAGTTGCCGCCTGCTTGCGGCCAAGCGCTCAAGATTGCGTCGTGAAAATCGGTGGTGACGAAGGCATAGCCCGGCGGCGGCGCAGGCGCCGCAAAGAAAGTGAGCGACATCAGCAACGACGCGATCATCATCAATCCCCGACTACGGAATTCCACGGACGGTTCCCGCGAACACCCGTCTTTTGATGGACGGGCTCCGTTATCATTCTAAGATGAATCGTCCGATAAATCCCGTTGTACGCCTGAAAATCGAACGCCGCTCCAACCATCCCTGGATTTTCCAGAAGATGGTCGAAAAACCCGAGCCGCGCCCAAAGCCCGGCAGCATCGTCGATATTGTCGACCGCGACGGAACATTCGCCGGCCGCGGGTTCTACAACGGGCATTCGCGCATCTCGTTGCGCGTGCTCACGGCCAATCCCGACGAAGCCGTCGACGAGGCATTTTTCGAACGCAAGATTGCGCAAGCGGTTCAACTGCGGCGCGATGTGCTCAAGCTCGATGGCGTGACCGATGCTTACCGCGTCGTGCACTCGGAAGGCGACGGTTTGTCCGGGCTCGTCGTCGATCGATTCGCGAATACTGTCGTGATCGAATATTTCTCGGCGGGGATGTTCAAGCAGCGCGACATCATCAAGCGTTGTCTGCTGCAGCATTTTCCGGATGCGCAGCTTTACGCCTTCGCGGAAGATCACGTGCAGAAACAGGAGAGTTTCGATCTCGCGCATCCGCCCGCGCCCTCGCCGACGGTGATCCACGAACACGGCGTGAAATTCCACGCAGCGCCGGGCAGCAAGCACAAGACCGGATTTTTCGCGGACCAGCGCGACAATCGGAAATATCTCAGCGAATTCTGCGCCGACGCACGCGTGCTCGATCTGTGCTGCAACTCAGGTGGTTTTGGTATTTACGCGAAGACGACAGGCGGCGCGCGCGAAGTGACGGGCATCGATCTCGATGAAGAAATCCTCGGCGTCGCCGAACAGAACGCGCGATTGAACAAGGCGAAGGTCAAATTCATCCAAGCCGACATCTTCGCGTGGCTGCGCGATGTCGCCGCAGGCAACCGCGAAAAGTTCGATGTCGTGGTGCTTGATCCGGCAAAAATGACGCGTGATCGCGAACAAGTGATTCCCGCGCTGAAAAAATATCTCGACATGAACAAGCTCGCGCTGGCCGCGGTGAAGCCGGGCGGCATTTTTCTGAGCTGTTCTTGCACCGGACTGGTGAGCGAAGAGCAGTTTCTCGACATGCTGCGCCGCGCGGCGTTCTATGCTAACCGCACATTGCAGGTGATCAAAGTATCCGGCGCAGGTGCTGATCATCCTTGGCTGGCGCACGTGCCCGAGTCGCGTTATCTAAAGGCAGCGTTCTGTCGCGTGGAGTAGACCGTTGTCATACTTGTATGACAATGCTACGATTAGCCGTAGGACCTCCGACAAACCAATATGACTACCAGCGATATTCGCATCAACGCCCGATTGACAGGCGAAGATGCGCGTCATTTTCTTGAGCTGCAGCGCGATGGCAATGTGGCAGCTTCGGATTTGCTGCGCGACGCATTGCGCGAATATTACGCAGCGCATTCGAAGCATCGTCCGAATGCGTTTGCGTTGATGAAGGCGTCGGGATTCATTGGCGGCGGCGAGGCGCCTGCCGATTTGTCGACGAACTACAAGACGTATCTGACGGAATCGCTCACCGCGAAATATCCGGCGCGTGTGAGCGAACCTCGCGCGAAATACCGAAAGCACGTCCGGAAGTGATCATCGCCGACAGCGGTTTCTGGATCGCATTGTCCAGCCGGCGCGATCATCATCACGAACGCGCGGTCGATGCCATGCGCACGTGGTCGGACGAAGGTTTCATCACCACGTGGCCGGTGCTGACGGAAGTCACGCACATTCTCACGCATCGCGTCAGCTCGACTCAGGCATCGACGTTCATCCGCGACATCGCGCGCGGCGCCGGCGTCGTGGCCGACCTGCCGGAATCTTCGCTGCATCGCGTGGTAACACTCATGTCGCGCTATGCGGATTTTCCGATGGATCTCGCCGATGCGTCGCTCGTCGTGTTGGCGGAAGAATTGGACGATGGCCGTATTCTTTCCACGGACGCCCGCGATTTCGACGGCTATCGGTGGAAAACGCGCCGGCCGTTTCACAATTTACTGTTGGATTAGTGCGCTGGCGCCTGCCGACGTGATCGCTTTTTTTCAGACGCACGCGCGTTCCGCATAAGTTAAACTCGCCCGCTCCCGCTGGGATGACACATGGCGAAGAAGACAGTCAAAACGCCGCCCGTGATTTCGCAAACGGTGGCCGAAGATGCGGTCCGTACGTTGTTGCGATGGGCCGGCGAAGATCCTGCGCGCGAAGGGTTGCTCGATACACCAAAACGCGTCGTCGAAGGCTACCGCGACTGGTTTGCGGGATATTCGATTGATCCGTCGGAATATCTCAAGCGCACTTTCGAGGAGGTCGCCGGTTACGACGAAATGATCGTGTTGCGCGACATCGAGTTCGAATCGTTCTGCGAACATCACATGGCGCCGATCATCGGCCGTGCGCACATCGGCTATCTGCCGACGAACAAAGTCGTCGGCATCAGCAAGCTCGCGCGCGTTGTCGACGGCTATGCGCGGCGGTTTCAGGTTCAAGAAAAACTTACTGCGCAGATAGCGAAGTGCATACAAGATGTATTGAAGCCGCGCGGCGTCGGTGTCGTCGTCGATGCAGTCCATCAATGCATGACGACGCGTGGCGTGCATAAACGCGGCGTGTCGATGATCACCAGTCAGATGCTCGGCACGTTCCGCAAAGATGCGCGGACGCGCGCGGAATTTCTCCGCTTCGTCGACATTCACGCAGGCCGCTGAACCATGATCGATATCGCGCCAAAAGAAACCGAGCCGCGCCGCCGCGCCGCACTCGTTTTCATTTTCATTACCGTGCTGATCGACATTCTCACGTTCGGTCTCATCATTCCGGTGTTGCCGCATCTCATCGAGAATTTCCTCAGCGGCAACGTGTCCAACGCTGCCGTGTGGTACGGATATTTCTCGACGGCGTTTTTCGCGATGCAATTCATTTTTACGCCGGTGCAAGGCGCGTTGTCGGACTGGCTGGGTCGGCGGCCGGTGATTCTGTTGTCGAATCTCGGACTCGGTCTGGATTTTTTGATGATGGCGCTCGTCAACACATTGCCGCTGCTGTTCATCGGCCGCATCATTTCCGGCATCACGGCCGCGAGTTTCAGCACCGCGAACGCGTACGTCGCCGACGTCACGCCGCCGGAAAAACGTGCGCAGGCGTTCGGGATGATCGGCATGGCGTTCGGTCTGGGCTTTATCGTCGCGCCTGCCATCGGCGGATTTCTCGGCGCGATCAACGTGCGTCTGCCGTTCTGGGTCGCCGTGGTGATGTGTCTGACGAATTTCACGTACGGTCTTTTCGTCCTACCGGAATCTTTGCCGAAGGAAAAGCGCACGGCGACGTTCGATTGGGCGCACGCCAATCCGCTCGGCTCGCTCAGGTTATTGCGCCGCTACCCGCAAGTTCTGGGCCTGGTCGGCGTGCTGTTCCTTTTTTCGCTCGCGCACATGGTGTATCCGACGACGTTCGTGCTGTACGCCGATTACCGGTTCCATTGGGGCACGCAAATGGTCGGCATCACGCTCGCGCTCGTCGGCGTGCTCGCCGCGATCGTGCAGGGCGGCTTGATAAAGAAGATCGTCGGCGCGCTCGGTGAACGGCGCGCACTATTGTTCGGCCTCACCTTCGGTGCGCTCGGATTCGCGTTGTACGCAATTGCGCCGACCGGCTATTGGTTCTGGGCGATGATGCCTGTCGCCGCGCTGTACGGAGTGGTTCAACCCGCGGCGCAAGCGATCATGACGCATCACGTCGATCCGCGTGAACAAGGGCGTTTGCAAGGCGCGGTCGCCAGTCTCTCGAGCGTCGCCGGCATCATCGCGCCGACGATTTTCACGCGCCTGTTCGCACTCGTTACTGAGCGCAATGTGCAAGGTCCGCTCGCCGGGGCAACATTTTGGCTCGCGGCGCTGATGGTCGCGGCCGCGTTGTTGCTCGCGTGGTATACGGTCTCGCATTTGCCGAAAGCGGCAGTCGTCGCTGCGGCGCCGTCGCCGGAGTCGGCGATCATCGCGGAAGTCGCCAACGGTCCTATCGAATTGCAACCGCCGACCAGTAATAGCTGACGCGAATTACGAGCCGTACTTCACGCTGCAGCCATACGGCTCGGATGTCGACACGCTGACTGCTTTCCCGCTTTTGATTTCGCCGATCACCTGCGGCACGTATTGCGTGGCCTTGGCGAGATCGTCCTTGTCCACGCTCGCGATCGAATCGATGCCGCCGTTGTAGCGCAGCACGCCTTTCTCGTCGATGATGAAAATATGAGGCGTGGTCTTGGCGCCGTACAGATGGCCGACCTTGCCGTCGGCATCGAGCAAGTACGCGGTCGGCGCAGCGTGGTATTGCGCGTCGAACGCTTTCGTCCGCGAACCTTCGAGATGGCCCTGCTTCCCCGGCGCGGCGGAATTGATCGTCAACCACACTACGCCTTGCGCGGTCGCCTCGGCTTGCTGCTTCGGAATATTGCCGCTGCTGTAATGCTTCTTCACGAACGGACATTCCGGGTTGTTCCATTCGAGAACGACGATCTTGCCTTTGTAATCGGCCAGTGCGTGCGATGCGCCATCGCCGTCGACGAGGCTGAAATCCGGCGCGGCTTGTCCCACGGCCGCGCTGGCTAAGGCAGATGTCGTCGCAACAGCAAAGAAAAACACGATGGGGAAAATGCGAAGCAGTTTCATCGTAATAGTCCTATTTGGAAGAGGGCGCGGATACATCGAACGGAACCGTCACGCGCGACGCGCGCGCGTTTGCGCCTTCGCCCGTGCGCACGAGCAGGTTGAATTGCGCCGGCGCGGTTTCGAAGTAGTCGCTTTTCTTGAACGTGAGATCGATGTCGTTGGGATGGTAAGTCACTTTCGGCGGCGCATTGGTCACGACTTTTCTGTCGATCGCGAAGGCATCGACGATCTGCCCGTTCGCGAGATTGGTATTGTGCAAAACGACATCGACCGTGCTGCCGTTCACGTGCGCGCTGCCGCTCCACGTTGCGGCGCGCGGTGTGGCGGCGCGCGCAGCATCGAACAATTTTTCGGTCGCCGGGTTGTCGGCAGTGATCGCGTGCACGGGAAGATCGAGACTCAGCGACGCGCTGCCGGGAACGCATTCCTCGCGGCAAATCAGCCATTTCGCGTCGACGCCGACATGCACCGCGCTTCCTTCCGCCGCGTCGCCGGGTACGGCAACCTGGACGGGCAGCACCATGTCGCCCGTGTAACCGAAATTCGCGATATCGCCGAGTGTGATGCGCGCGGGTGTCGGCCATGCAATGTCGGATACGCCGAAGCCTTCCGGCACATGCCAGGTCATTTTCGTCGGCAGGCCGGAATCGCCGGGATTGATCCAGTACGTGTGCCAGTGCGCTTCGTGCGTCAGACGCAGGCCGATCCATGCCGTCGTACCCGGAACGAACGCGGATTGCTCGCTGATCAGCGATGCCTTGACGTGATCCTCGTCCGGCGCCGCCGCCATTCCCAGCGGTGGAATCGCCGCCAGTGCGCAAAAAATGACACGTTTCATATCGAAGTCTCGATCCGGTTGTCGCGCGAGTTTAGCGCCGCCGCACGTTATCGGAACATCAAAAGAATACTTCCGCATTCGCCATGCGGCTGCGACAATCGCGCCGTGCATGCATCCATCACATTCGCGGATATCGAACAGGCCGCCGCTCGCATCGCCACGTTCGCGCACCGCACGCCGGTTCTCACGTCATCGTCCATCGACGAAGCCGCTGGCTGTAAGATCGCATTCAAGTGCGAAAACTTTCAGCGCGTGGGCGCGTTCAAGTTTCGCGGCGCGTGCAACGCGGTGTGGTCGTTGTCCGACGAGGTCGCCGCGCGCGGCGTCGTTACCCATTCGTCCGGCAATCATGGCGCGGCCGTTGCGCTGGCCGCGCGTACGCGCCGCATCGCTGCGCATGTGGTGATTCCGGAAGGCGCGGTTGCCGTGAAAATCGCGGGCATCAAGGCATTCGGCGCGACCGTTCACGTCTGCGCGCCGACATTGGCCGCCCGCGACGAAATGGCCGAACGCATCGCCCGCGAAACCGGCGCCACGCTCGTGCACCCGTTCACCGATCCGCGCGTGATCGCCGGTCAGGGCACCGCCGCGCGTGAGTTGATCGAAGAAGTACGCAATCTCGATGCCGTGATGGCGCCGATCGGCGGCGGCGGTTTAATCGGCGGCACCGCTATCGCGGCACGCGCAATGCGAGCCAATATCCGCGTGTTCGCCGCCGAACCCGAAGGCGCCGCGGACGCCTATGAATCCCTGCGCCGCGGAACGCGCGACGTGAGCATCGTGCCGAATACGATCAGTGATGGATTGCGCGCGACGATCGGCGAAATCAACTTCGATCTTCTGCGTGAAAACAAGGTGGAAGTATTCACGGCCAGCGATGAGCAGACCATCGCCGCGATGCGCTTGATGTGGGAGCGGTTGAAAATAATCGTCGAGCCGTCATCGGCCGTCGCACTCGCGGCGATTCTGCGGTATCGCGAACGCTTTGCCGGAATGCGCATCGGGCTCATCGTGACCGGCGGCAACGTGGATCTCGATCGTTTGCCGTGGATCAGTTAGAAGACGATCTATGTGGGCTGCGGGCGCACTCGCGTGCTGGATTTTGCTTGTCGAGCTGTATCTCGTCGCGCCGGCGGCGGTCATCATGGCGCGCGGCGTCGGCTTAGCGGCTGCCGATGGTCTGCCGACACATGGCGGGAGTAAACTCCGGCGAGGTTTGGGGATTACGACATGATCATCGACGGTTCACGCGCAGCCGATCGCTCGGCCGCGCTGATCTTGCGCTATTTCTCGGCGCTCAATCGCGGCGACGCCGATGGTGCGCTCGATTGTCTCGCCGACGGCATCGTGCATGACATCAATCAGGGTCCGCGCGAAACCGGCAAAGGCGCGTTTCGCGAATACCTGCAACGCATGCTGCGCAGTTATCGCGAAGAAATCCGCGACATCGTCGTGATGAGCGTGGACGACGGCACGCGCGCCAGTGCGGAATTCGCCGTGCACGGTGTCTATCAGGTCAGCGACGAAGGACTGCCCGCCGCGCATGGACAACGCTACGTGCTGTTCGGCGGCGCGTTCTTCGCCATCAATCAAGGCAAGATCGCGCGCATCACGCGCTACCACAATCAGCGCGATCTCACCGCGCAGGTGGCGAAGGCGTCCTAGCCGCGGGACGCAACACGCCGAGCAACGCAATCGCGATGATGGCGATGCCGACGAATTCTGCGGCATCCGGCATTTCGCCGAGGAAAAACCATGCGAGCAAAACGCTCACCAGCGGCGTGATCAGACTGCCTAGTCCCGCGACATTGGCAGGCAAACGCTGCACCACGAAGAGCCATAGCGCCCACGCAAGACCCGTCGACAGCACGGCGTTGTAGGCGAGCGAGGCATACAACGTCGGCGACCAATCGGTAACCCGCTCATGCACAAACAGCGCGCCGATGACGAGCGCGGCGGCGCCGTACGCCATTTGCCACGTCGTCCAGCGCATGAACGGAATGTCGGGCCGTTTTTGAAATTGCTGTTTCGACAGCACGGTCCCGATCGCCCAGCACAAGCCGCCGGCAAGCGCGATCAGCGCACTGATCAACGCCGGCTGCACGCGCCACGGTTCGAGAATCAATATCAATCCCGCCGCGGCAAGAACGATGCACATCCATTGGCGGGCGTTTGGCTTGTCGTCGAGCAGAATCCACGCGAGTGGAATTACCCAGAAGGGCATCGTGTACGCGATCAGCGCCATCTTGCCCGCGCCGCCGGTGATCAGCGACAACTGCACGAGTGCCTGAAATCCGGCCGTTTGCGTGAGACCGATCAGCAGCGTCGGTTTCCACGGCGTCGGCGCCAGCGACTCGCGCGACACGATGAGCACGAGAAACAGAAC
>DATAVJ010000105.1:0-6212 GCA_036267795.1 Rudaea sp. | reverse complement strand
GTGACGAGCGCGGCCAGCCGATGCGATCGGCCGAAACGCGACGCGACGAAATCCGCGATCGATGTGATGTTGTGCTGTTTCGCCGCCAAAGTAAGGCGACGGAACAAACGGCTGCCGAATGCGAACAGCAAAATCGGACCGATGTAAATCGGCAGGTACGACAGGCTGGCGCCGGCCGCGCTGCCGACGGCGCCGTAAAACGTCCACGACGAGCAGTACACCGCGAGCGCGAGGCTATAAACCAGCGGCCGCAGCCATGCGCGATTTGGATACAGCGGCCGGCGATCGCCGTAATACGCGACGGCGAACAGACCCGCCACGTAGACGAGAGATACCAGCAACAAAACCCAACCGCTGATCACGATGATTCCTAGCATGCGTGCTGTGCGGATTCTAGTCGCGGCCCGCGCTGCGTGCGACATCGCGGCAAAAAAGCTTGACCGGCGGAGCCGCTACCTCAAAGCTGCACGTGTGCGTATTCTGGGCAGCGAACAATTCGTAACGCAATCCGTGCCGGTGCCGCTCGGCAACGGCGAGGTCCACGTCTGGTTCTTTGCTCATTGGCCCATTGCGCGCAACAGCGCGCGGTCGCCGGCCATACGCGAATACCTTGCCCACTATCTCGATACCGAAACGGCAAACGTACAGATTGATCTCGAATCCAACGGGAAACCGCGGGTGCGCGGCGGTGGCTTGTATTTCAACGTTTCGCACAGCGGCGACGCGATGTTGCTCGCGGTGAGCCGAAACCACGACATCGGTATAGATCTGGAATTCTCGCGACGGACGCGTCCCGTGGTCGAGCTGGCGCAGCGTTGGTTCGATCCTGCCGAGGCGGCAGTCCTGCAATCGCTGCCTGAACCGGCGGCTCAGACGGCTTTCCTCCGCCTTTGGACCTGCAAGGAAGCCGCGCTCAAAACCGACGGCGGCGGAATTTCGAGCGGTTTGCATCGCATCGTATTCACCCTGAACGGCTTGGGCGAAGTTGCGGAGGCCGTTGATCGGACATGGCGCGTGGTCGGGTTGGAGCCGGCGACCAACTACATCGGCGCCGTGGCCTGGAAGGGCCCCGATCTGCCGGTAAGCACCTTTATTGCTGCCGCTAGGTGAGTTGGCCCATTGATACGGGGGCGCAATCGGGCTAACGTCGATGGCCGTCGCATGCTACCTGTGTTGGGATGTTAAAACTGCTGCGCAATCTGGTGCTTGCAGCGATCTTGCTCGCGGGCGCTTTAAAATTGTTGGCCTGGTACGCGGTCGGGAACGATGCTGACCGCGTGAAGGCTGCGCTGTCGGCGTATGCGCAAGTGAAATATGACGGTTTGTCCGCGGGACTCGATGGCAGCGTCACCGTCGATAACGTCACCGCCGTGCAAACCGGTTCGCATGTCACCTACCACGCCGACGCATTGATCATCGAAACACCCGGCCTGTTCTGGTTGCTCGAGCATAGTCTTTTGCATGAAACCGATGTGCCGCCGACGCTCGGCTTGAATGCGTCGGGTCTCAAATTTCCGACGCCGTCGTGGTTGGATCCGCAATTTTTCGATCCCGTGCATGCGGTGGTGTTCGGCGCCGCGGGTTGCAGCGACTCGACGTTCACGGCCGACGACTATCGCCGCATGAGCTCTCCGGCGATATCGGCGAACGTGCGTGTCGACTATCACTATCAGCCGGATTCGCACGTGCTGGACCTGAAATCGACGTTGTCAATACCGGGCTATTCGGCGATCACGCTGCGCACGGATCTGCATCCGTTCGATCTCACGCTCACGGCACTCTCCGATGCGCAGACGTGGGACAACGTGCGTGCAGGACAAATCGCCGTCGATTTTGCCGACGACGGTTTCATGCACCGGCGCAATCAATATTGCGCACAGCGTCTTGGCGTGCCGCCGAATGAATTCGTTGCACGTCACCTGACGGCGGTCGAGACGTTGCTGGGCGAGCATCGCGTTCAACCCAGCAGCGAAGTCATCGCGCTGTATCGCAATTTGGTCCAGCACGGCGGGCAGGCCAGCGTGTTGAGCCTGCCGCGCAGCACCCTGGCGTTCACGCACTGGCAAGACAGTTCGCCGGATGATTTGCTGCGGCAGCTCAATATCACCGCGCGCTATCGTGACGCACCGCCGGTGATGTTCCGGCTCACCTTCGCGCCGCCGCCGGATGACGAAGCGACGGCAAGCGGAGCCCTGTCAACGCCGCCGACGGCAGAACCTTCCGTCATCGCGAAAGCCTCACCGCCTGCGGTCAATGCCGACACAAAACCGAATGTTGTTGCAACAGCGGCGCCGCTCGCGCCGGACATAGCCAAGGCACCGCCCCCAGCCAGACGTTCGGGCGATTACGGATTGCACGATCTCGATCGCGTCGAAGCCAAACTCGCCCCAAAACAGACACCGGTCAAAACGCCGCCGCCGCCCGAACCCGTGCAAGCTGTCGTGACCGACGCGCAATATGCGTCGAGTCCGCCGCCGCCGCCGAATTCAACGCTCGCGCTGGTATGGAAACCGACCCTGGAACGACTGCCGCCGCCGGTTGCTGCGAAAACGGATTTCGACGTCATCGACTATGGAACGCTGCAAAACATGCTGGGACGGCGCGTTCGCCTGATCACCGACGGCGAAAAGCGCATCGAAGGGTACGTGATGTCCGCCGACACGGGTTCCGTCCGGGTGCGCGTGGGACGCAGCGACGGCGACGCGCAATTCGACGTTCCAAAAAAACGGATCCGCGAAGTTCAACTCCTGCGCCGCGCGCCGCCGGCCTGAAGCGCCTGTCTTATGCGACGTTTCCCGCCGCTGTGCCGTCCTTAGTGCAATGAATGGTGGACTGGAACCGACGGCCGGTTTCGACCAGCACGTCGAAGCGATGATCCTGGCGCGTGCGCAGCGTGGCGATATGGAGGCATTCGCGGCGGTGTATCGGCAATTCGGCCGCCCCTGCTTCCAGCTGGCCTTGCGGATTCTCGGTCAACGCCAGTCCGCCGAAGATCTGGTTCAGGAGGTGTTTTTGAAAATGATGGACACCATCCGCAGCTACCGCGGTGACGCGCCTTTCGGTGCATGGCTCAAGCGCATGTCGGTGAATGCGTGCATCGATCAGTTGCGCCGGCAGCGGCACGATCCGATCGACGACATCGAAACATTGTTCGCGCAAACCGCCGGTGTCGATGCAGGCGCGGCGAACCGCGTCGATGCGTGGTCGCTGCTCGCGCGCCTGTCGCCGCGGGCCCGCGCCGTCGTCACGCTGCACGAACTCGAAGGCTATACGCACACCGAACTGGCGCAGTTGTTCGGTCAAACAGAAAGTTATTCGAAGTCGATCCTGGCGCGTGCGCTCAAGCGTTTGCACACGCTCGTCGCGCCGCCTCCGCCACCGGTGTCCGCATGCAAGACGAATTGAATTTCCGCGACATTGCCGCGCAATTGCCGGCGTCGCCGTCGTTTTTGGCAGGTGGCGATCTTTGGCCGCGTATTGCTGCGGCACATTCGGCACGTCGGCGGATGCGGCGAATCCGGCGCGTTGCCGCGGGCGGAATGGTTCTCACGCTGTTGATTTCCGCAGTGGTTTTTTTCGGCCTGCCGTCACCGCACGAATCGACTGCCGTCGACTGGCAGGCGCGCGCGCAGGCGCTCGAAATTCAATTGAACGAAGCGACGGCGGCGACATCGGAAAGGACGCCGTCAACGTCCGATACGGAAGCCGAACTGGCGCGCGTCGATCATGCGTTGCAGGCCGCCTACGATCGCGGCGCGCGCAAAAATGAACTTTTACCATTGTGGAAACAGCGCAGCGACCTGTTGAGTCTGCTTCTCGCCGTCCGTCAGCAGCAATTGGCGTTGACTCGCATTTGATTTGAGGTGACTTATGAAAATCAGAATTACCAGTCTGCTCGTCGCCCTACTGAGCGTGAGCGCGCTCGCCGCCGATGCGGATAGTGCGTCGTCGACTTCCACCAGCCTCGCCGAACAACGGCTGCGTCAGGATATGCAATTAATGCTGTCGCGCATGTCGGCGAGCGGATTGCTCGGCGAACATCCCGATCAGGTGCAGATGAGCGTGCAGGAACCCAGCCGGCGCGTCGCCGATCTCGGCGTGCTGGTCGATTCCACCAGCGCCGATCGTGCGCACGATGGGTTGCGCATCCTCGGCACGACACCGGGCGGTTCGGCCGAGCACGGCGGGCTGCGCGCGGGCGACGTGATCGTCTCGGTGAACGGCACGTCGTTGCGCGGACTCGGTGCGGATACCGACGGCCGTGCGCTCGCGGCGTCGACGTTGCGGTCGTCGGTCAATGAAGCGCCGCAATCGTCCAACCTGCATCTGGATGTGTTGAGAAACGGCGATGTGCTGGCGATGAACGTGCCGGTGCAAAGCGTGTTCCTGCCTGCGATGCGCGTCGAGCTCGGCGCCGCGGTGGTTGCGGATTCGTCGCCCAGCATGTCTGGCGGCGGCTGCGGCCGCATCAGCACGTTCGACGTCGCCCCGCGCAGCGAGCGGATTTATCACGCGACGATTCTGCAGCTTGACGGAAAGACGCCCGGCCCCAGCGGGCAGGAAAATTATCGTGTGACTGCCGGCGAACACACGCTGCTCGTGGCGGAAGATATTCCGATCCGTCAAATGGGAACCGGCGCCATCGGTTCGTTGCGGTCGCGGCTGGACACGCACAAAGAATTGACGGTCGACGTGAAGCCAGGAACCACCGCGATGATCGGCGCGAAGTTCCACGACGACAAGGCGACGAAATTCGCGCACGGCGAGTATTGGGATCCGGTCGTGTGGCGCGAGGCGTCCGAAAACTGCCCCTGATTTGAGGCGATGATGCGACGGCGATTGTGAGGACGCAATCGCCCAAATAGGTCTGCGCAATGCAGTATCCTTCATCGTATGCGCTGTTCGACGACGTTCCCTACGTTAATTTGTATACTTTTTTGCGTGATGTCGTGCACCTTGGCCATCGCGGAGCCCGACACTGATGCATATCGGCGCGCGCTGCAATCGGGCGTCGACTCAGGCGCGTTCGACGAAATCGCCGTCGGTTGGATCGACGGCGACGAACGCACGACCTGGTTTCTGGGGAAGGGCGCGAAGCCGAGTCTCGACACGCGATTTGAAATCGGCGCGCTGAGCGAGGTTTTTACCGGGTTGCTGTTCGCGCAATCGGCATATGAAGGCAAGCTGCGCATGGGCTCGACGCTGCACGATGCGATGCCGAGTTTTCCGTTCGCGGATCCGCGCCTTGCCGCTACGACGCTCGCCGCCATGGCGACGCACCGATCGGGTCTGCCGTCGATCCCGCCCAACTTGTTTCCGCCCGACATGGGCGATCCGTATGCGAGCTACTCCGATGCGGATTTGCTTGCACTGCTCGCCAACTATCGGCCGCCAGATGACGAAGGCCTGGCGGTTTACACGCCGCTCGATAGCGGTCTGCTCGGCTTCGCCGTAGCGCAAACCGATGGCGGACCGTTGCCGGCGATTCTTCACGATAAAATTCTCGCGCCGTTGGCGATGACGCGCACTGGTTTCGACGATCGTTCGTTGCTCGATGGTCACACGCATGGACAAGTCGCAGCGCACTGGCATTTCGGCGCGCTGGCCGGCGCGGCCGGATTGCGTTCTTCAGTGGGCGATCTGCTGGATTTTCTGCAGTTCAATTTGCGGCCGCCGCAAACGACGTTGCGTGCTCCGCTTTTGCTGACGCGTCAACCGCAAGGCAACGGTAAACCGGAGATTGGTTTGGGTTGGAACATCGTCGATTTGAATACAGACGGACAAACATGGCCGCTGCTTTGGCGCGCGAGCACCACGGCAGGATTTTCCGCGTTCATGGCGTTCAGAACGGATCGGCAACAGGCGCTCGTTCTGCTAGGAAACACCGATGCCGATCTGAGCCGGATCGGTATGTCATGGATGCAAGGAACCGAAGCACCTGCCGCGCCTCTGCAGACTGTTGCGATCGCCTCGCCATCGGATCTCGACATCTATGCCGGACTTTACAAAATTCGCAGCGTCGGCACGGAGATCATCGTTCGTGCGAATGGACAGAATCTGAGTGTGCAGTTGCGCGGCTCGCCTGCCATTACGTTGCAACCAGTCGCCGAGGATGTGTTTTCCGCGGTACGTGGCGAAGCGATGATGTTGTCGTTTCAGCGCGATTCGAAAAAAATAACGAGCTTCGTTCTCGATCACGGCGGCATGAACCT
>DATAVJ010000104.1:0-9308 GCA_036267795.1 Rudaea sp. | reverse complement strand
CCCTAATGGATATTTCTCGCCGATGTACCGGCTATATCTGTCGTCGTCTTCGCCGACGGCTTCAGCGCGTTGTTCTTCGGAAAAATTGCGTTGGCCCAACACCTCGTCGATCAGCAATCCCACGCTGCCGCCGAGCTGGCGCACCAGCAGCACGCGGCTGGAATCCGTCACGATGGTGCGTTCGCCTTCCAGGTATTGCTTCAAATCGATGACGGGCACGAGATTACCGCGCACGTTGGCCACGCCCAGCAGCCAATGACGCGTGCCGGGCACGAGCGTCAGCGGCGGCTGAGTCAGGATTTCGTTGACTTCATTGATGCTGCTGACCATATAGCGCGCGCCGATGCGGAACCCGATGCCGCGCCAAAGTCCCGGCGCCTCGATCTGTTCCGGCAAGCCGGCCGTATGCGCCAGACTGCGGCGCTCGAAATCGGCCAGCGCCTCGAACGGCGTGAATTGCTGCATGTCGAGGACGGATGCCATGCGTCAGCTCAGAAGTTTCTGGATGCGGCCGAGCAAATCCTGCTCGACGACGGGTTTGACCATGAAATCCTTCGCGCCTTGCCGCAATCCCCACACGCGATCGGTTTCCATCGATTTCGTCGTGATGATCAAAATCGGAATCTCGGACGTTTCGGTTTCGCGGCTCAACGTGCGCGTCGCCTGAAAGCCGTTCATGCCGGGCATGATGACGTCCATGATGACGAGGTCGGGCCGCTCGCACTTGGCCATTGCGATACCGGCCTCGGCGCTCGCCGCGCTGCTGACTTTGTGTCCGTTCTTCTCCAGCAAGGTGGTGAAGACGCGCACGTCGGTCGGCGAGTCGTCGATGATCAGGATATGCGCCATTCGTTTCCCCTATCGCTCCGGATGGCCGGTCAATTACTTGTTGCTGACATGACGACGGATCGCTCCGAGCAACTCTTCGCGGGTGAATGGTTTGGTGAGGTATTGTTCCGAGCCGACGATGCGGCCGCGCGCCTTGTCGAACAGGCCGTCTTTCGACGACAGCATGATCACCGGCGTGCTCTTGAACATCTGATTGTTCTTGATCAGCGCGCACGTTTGATAGCCGTCCAGACGCGGCATCATGATGTCGACGAAGATGATGTTCGGCTGCTGATCGGAAATCTTCGCGAGCGCCTCGAAGCCGTCGGTTGCGGTGATGACTTCGCAACCTTCCTTCTTCAGGAGCGTCTCGGCGGTGCGCCGAATCGTCTTGGAGTCGTCGATGACCATGACCTTGAGTCCGGCCAAGCCGCCATCTTTCGCTGTCTGTTCCACGTACTACCCCCAACTTCGGAGTGCCCATTGCGAGCGCTTTGTGTCGAAGCGCGCGCAACCACGTCATGTGAATGAAGCCGTTTTTCGCCCGAAAACCCGCGGCTGACTACGCTGTTTAACCAATCTTTAGCAAACCTGTCAAGTAAATCCGCTAACCACGCATCGTTACTCGAAAAAGTCCGCCTGAAAATAGCTCGTTTCCGACCCCGGAAACCGATCGGGAAGCCTATGCCGTCGATGGTAGTATAGCGTTGACCCGACCCGATCGCCTCGCCCAAATACGGAAGATTTGCAGCACTTCCCGTGCCAAGCAGACGTGGTGCGAAGCGGATGCGCCGAACCGACGAATGAGCCGATGAGCCTGACCGTTGCCGTACTGATGGACCCGATCGAGTCCATCCACATCGAAAAGGACTCGACGTTCGCGATGCTGCTGGAAGCCCAGCGGCGCGGGCATAAGCTGCTGTACCTGACGCAGGCCGGTCTGGCCGTCCGTGACGCGGCGCCGTGGGCGCATGCCGCACCGCTCGCGGTGAAGGACGATCCGTCCGGATGGTTCACGCTCGGCGACGCCGACTGGATCGATTTGCGAAAGGTCGACGTGATCCTGGCGCGCAAGGATCCGCCGGTCGACGATCAGTTCGTTTACGACACGATGGTACTCGAGCTGGCGCAAAATGCAGGCGTGCTGCTCGTGAACGATCCACGCGCGTTGCGCGATGCGAACGAGAAACTGTTTTCGCTGCATTTTCCACAATGTATACCGCCGACCGTCGTCGCGCGCGATGCGAAAACGATCAAGGCATTCGTGCAGGATCACGACGAAGTGATCCTGAAACCGCTCGACGGCATGGGTGGACGTTCGATCTTCCGCAGTCATCGCGGCGATCCCAATCTCAACGTCATTCTCGAAACGCTCACCGAAAACGGACGCAGTTTCACCGTTGCGCAAAAATATCTTCCCGAGATCAAGAACGGCGACAAACGCATTTTGCTCATCGACGGCGAGCCGGTTCCGTATGTGCTGGCGCGCATGCCGCAAGGCGACGATTTCCGCGGCAATCTCGCGCGCGGCGGCAAAGGCGTCGGCCAGCCGATCAGCGAACGCGAACGCTGGCTCGCCGCGCAAGTCGCGCCGGAGTTGCGCAAACGCGGCATGATTTTCGTCGGACTCGACGTGATCGGCGACTGGCTCACGGAAATCAACGTGACCTCGCCGACGTGCATTCGCGAACTCGATGCGCAGTTCGGCTTGAACATCGCGGGTCAGCTTTTTGACGCCATCGAGATACGCCGTCAATGACACCGCGCAAGGTCGGCGCCGGCGACCGCTTCGGCGTGACATTGTTGTTTTCGGTGATCGCACACGGTGTGCTGGCGCTCGGACTTACATTCGAATACGAGAAATCCAAACCGAGTCTGCCGTCGCTCGATGTAATCCTCGTGCAGTCCGCCTCCGGCGAGAAGCCGACCAAAGCGGATTTCCTCGCGCAGGCGAACAACAGCGGCGGCGGCGAAAGCGAAAAAGCCGTGCGGCCGAGCGAACTGGTGTCGAGTCCGATTTCCAAAAACGAATCCGGTGTCGCGCCGAGGCCCATGCAGGCGTCCGCGCCGAAACCGCAACCGCCCACGCAACGCGAATTGCTCACGCAGCAGACATCGAAATTCAGTCTGCAAACCGAACACGAAGTGCCGGAACAGCCGCCGCTGCCGCAACCCACCGTGCGCGACGTGCTGGAAAAAAAACTGGAGATGGCGAAACTCGCGGCGGAAATTCAGCAGGAATCGCAGGCGTACGCGAAGCGTCCGAAGAAAAAGTATATTTCCGCCAACACGAAGGAATATCAATACGCCGCGTACATGTCGGCGTGGGTTGCTCGCGTTGAGCGAATCGGTAATTTGAATTATCCGGACGAAGCGCGCCGGGAGCAGTTGCACGGCGAACTCGTGCTCACTGTCGCGCTGCGCCGCGACGGCACGATCAAGCGTGTCGACGTCATCGAGCCGAGCGGCCACAAAATCCTCGACGATGCCGCCATCCGCATCGTCAACCAGGCGGCGCCGTTTCCGGCGATTCCCACGGAAGACGGTGTGGACGAACTGTACGTCACGCGCACCTGGCAATTCCTGCCCGGCGACATCCTGCGCAATCGCTGAACGCCGGAATTTCCGCGTCGCGGCAAGTGCTCAAGCGCGGTAGAATGCGCGTATGGAGTCGATCAGCAGTCTGACCAATCATCTACTGATCGCAATGCCGAGCTTGCGCGATCCCACGTTTCGGCGCAGCGTCGCGTTCGTCTGCCAGCACAGCGACGAAGGCGCGATGGGGCTGCTCGTCAACCGGTTGTCGGAATATCGCTTGGGCGACGTGCTCGCGCAGATGAACATCCATGCCGAAACCAGCAATATCGGCGATGCGCCGGTCCTCATCGGCGGCCCGGTGCAGCCGGAACGCGGTTTCGTGCTGCATTCGCCCACGGGAAATTGGGAATCGTCGTTCAAGATTTCCGAACACATTTGCGTGACGACATCGCGCGATGTACTGGTAGCGATGGCGGCCGGCAACGGACCGGAGAAAGCGATCGTCACGCTCGGCTATTCCGGATGGAGCCAGGGTCAGATCGAAATAGAGCTGAAAGAAAATGCGTGGCTCACCGTCGATTCCGATGAACGGATATTGTTCTCAACCGCGCTCGAACAACGTTGGGAAGCAGCGGCCGCGTTGGTCGGCGTCGATATCGCCAGCCTCACGGATTATGCAGGTCATGCGTAGATCTGCCGCGACACCGTTACCTCCTGCGGGAACGGAATCCGAATCGGCACCGCATTCACTTCGCCCGACGCTCACGATTCTCGGTTTCGATTATGGCGCGCGCCGCATCGGCGTCGCCGTCGGCAATACGTTCACCGGCGATGCGCAGGCACTCAGCGTCGTCGGCAACGGCGACAACGGAGTGGATTGGCCGCGCGTCGATGCGGCGGTTCGCGATTGGCGCCCCAACGTGCTGCTGGTCGGGCTGCCGCTGATGCTCGATGGCTCCGAACAGTCCAACAGCCGCACCGCGCGCGGATTCGCGGCGGCGCTGGTTGAACGCTTCAAATTGCCCGTGCATCTTGTTGACGAGCGATTGAGCTCCGTCGAGGCCGCGAGCCGATTCGCGGATCGCCGCGCGCGCGGACAAGCGCGCCGCAAAAACGCGAACGAACTCGATGCGATCGCGGCGCAGATCATCATCGAAACCTGGCTGAAACAAAGTCCGCGATGAACGCCGGCGCATCGCAAACGCAGCTCGACGAAAACGGCAAGCTGCGTCATTTGCTCACGCTCGAAAATTTATCGGCCGAGAAAATCACAGCGCTGCTCGACCGCGCCGAATCGTTGCGTGAGCAAACGCGCAACGGCGCGAAGCCGCTCGATATCCTGCATGGCCGCACCGTCATCAATCTTTTCTTCGAATCGTCGACGCGAACGCGGACATCGTTCGATCTGGCCGCGAAACGCCTCGGCGCGAACGTGATCAATTTCGACATCGCCAGTTCGTCGACGACAAAGGGCGAATCGCTGATCGACACCGTGCACACGCTCGAAGCGATGCGTTGCGACGCATTCGTCGTCCGGCACAAAGAATCCGGAACGCCGGAGTACATCGCCAGAATCCTGCATTCGGATGCCAGCGTGTTGAACGCGGGCGACGGTAACAATGCGCACCCGACACAAGGATTGCTCGATGCAATGACGCTGCGCCGCCATCGCGCAGACTTTTCAGAACTGACGGTCGTGATTTGCGGCGACATCCGCCACTCGCGCGTCGCGCGCTCAGACGCGCATGCACTACGCACGCTCGGCGCCAAAGAGATTCGATTGTGCTCGCCGTCGGAACTTGCGTCGGATTCCGGCGATTTTCCACATTGCAGCATTTTCCACAATTTCGATGAAGCGGTCGAAGGTGCGGATGTGGTCATCATGCTTCGGCTGCAGAAAGAACGCATGCAATCGGCGTCGATTCCGTCGGAAGCCGAGTATTTCGAGCGCTTCGGTCTGTCCAGCCGCCGGCTGGCTTGCGCGCACCCGCACTGCCTCGTGATGCATCCCGGCCCCATGAACCGCGGCGTCGAAATCGCGGACGATGTCGCCGACGGACCACAATCACTGATCCTCGAACAGGTCGCCAATGGCGTTTTCGTGCGCATGGCCGCGCTCGCCGAATTGCTGGAACCCGCGAAAACGGCTGCGCGTAAGGCATAATTGCGGCATTCGCCGCCTTTACCAAATTGGGGAAATAGTCATGCGCCAGGTCCGCCGTCTCGTTCTGCCCGCGCTGTGCGCAACGCTGCTCGCCGCTTGCGGCAAGCAGGCCGCCGACAACGGCGCGCCGCTCGCTTTCGTTCCCGCCGATACGCCGTTCGCGTACGCGAACATCGAGCCGACGCCGACGGCGATCACGGAAGGATGGTCCAAACGCATGCAGGCCTATTGGCCGGCACTGATGCAGATGTATCAGGGCATGCTCGCTCGCGTGGGCGCGGAAAAGAACGATCCGGACTCGGCACGCGCCATCAAAATCGGCATTGCCCTTCTCGATGAATTCAAGACCGACGATTTGTGGACGCGTTTGCGCCAGATGGGTCTGAAGCCCGATGCGCGATTTGCAGTTTATGGCGTTGGCATGGTTCCCGTGATCCGCGCCGAACTGGCCGATCCCGCGGCTTTCAAGAAAGAAGTTGCCACGATCGAAGAAAAAGTCGGCGAAAAAATCCCGACGGGACGCGTAGGCGATCAGGATTACTGGCGGATCGGCGACGAACACGTCGTTGGCGTCGCGGCGATCGAAGGCAACCATCTCGTGCTCACGCTGTTGCCGACGAACGCGGACGATGCCTTGAAACAGACGATTCTCGGGCTGACGCGGCCTGCGCAAAACCTCGGCGACGCCGGCACGTTGCAGGCGATCGCCAGGCAATACAACTATTCGGCGTATGGCACGGGCTTCATCGATTTCGTTCGCTTGACGGAACGTTTCAGCAATCCCGCCGCCGGTACCGATGCCGACGTCGCGAAGGCCATCGGACTGCCGTTGACCGGTGCCGATCCGGCATGCCGCGCCGACTACCTGGAAATCGCGCACAAGTTTCCGCGCTTCGTCGCCGGTGTCGAAGAACTGTCGACGCAACGTGTTCGCCTTGGCGCGCAGATGGAAATCGATCCGTCCATCGCCCAGCCGCTAAGCGCGGCGTTCGGGGCAGCGCCGGGAACCGGCGCAACGGGCGAAGGCGTGATGGATATCAGCGTGTCGCTGCCTATTCTGAAGCTGAAGGATTTTTGGGTGAAGCAAGCCGAAGCGGTGGCGGCAAAACCGTACACATGCTCGCAGCTGACTTCGTTGAACGAAGGATTCGCCAGCTCACGCGCGAAAGTCGACGTCACCGTACCGCCGCCTTTCAGCGATCTGACGGGCGTACGTTTCACACTGGATAACTTCGCGATGCAAGACGGAGCGTCGGTTCCGGAAGTCTCCGGAAAAATGATGATGCGCACGACGAACCCCGTTGCCGTGCTCGCGATGGCGCAGCTCGCGGTGCCGCAGTTGGCTGCTTTGAAGGTGCAACCCGACGGCAAGGCGGTGGCGTTGCCGCTGGGTGTGCTGCCTGTGAAAACGCCGCCGCTGTCCGTTGCAATGTCGAGCGATGCGTTGGCGATCTCGAGCGGCGCTGGCGAAGACGCAACACTCGGTGCCTACCTTGCCGAACCGGCAGCGAAGGATCCGGTGTTCATGCGCATGCATTTCACCGGCAAGATGTACGGGCTGATGTCCGACATGTTCAACAAGTTCAAGGCAATGATGCCGCCGGACCGGCAGGCGGATATCGACATGCAGACGAAAGTGTTCGCCGCGTACGAACAATGGCTGAAATCGGGTGACTTTACGTTCGTTGCGAATCCGAACGGAATCGCGATTCACGAAGTCGTCGAGCAAAACTGATCCGGTCAGCCGACGAACAGCAGCCGGCCGCGGAATCCGCGTCCGGCGCTATCGACATCCACAGCCAACAGCACGGAACGTCCCGAATTTTCCGCGATGCCAGCGACATCGCTTTCTTCCAACGTATGCATCTCCGCCGCGACATCGATGGCGTGCACACGCCGCCGCAATGGCGCCAACAGCCAGTTGGGAATCGACCGATACGCCATGCCGCGCAAATCGTGACTGTATCCGCTGGCAATCTGAAAAACCGCCAGTCCCCGCGGCGCCAAAATCCGCATGAACTCCGCGATGTAATTTCGCTGCAACGCGGCAGGCATGTGATGCAGCGTGATCACGGAATAAATGAAATCGATGCTTGCATCGTCGACGAAACGCAAATCAAGCTGCACATTCTCTACAAATCGCAGATTGGATAAATCGGCATGCAGTTCTTTCGCTCGCCCGATCATGCTCGACGAGATATCGACGCCGACGACGTTCGTGTAACGCGACGACAACGCGCGCGTCAGCCGGCCGACGCCGCATCCGAAATCCAGCGCCGCGTTGCGGTTGTCGGGTCGGTGCAGATTCGTGCAATATTGTTCGATCGCCGCGATTTCCGCTTCGCCGGATTTGAAAAACTCGTCGATATTCCAGCGATTCCCGCGTTTGTCGGGGCGCGACAAAATCGCCCACAACGGATCTTCTGCGCCGAGCACGCGCCATGTCGAGCGCAGCCGTTCCAGATATAGCTGTCTAAGATCCGGCGACATCGCGACGCCTAAAACGAAGCGCCCGGCATGCTGGCCGGGCGCGATGTCGAATCACAGCGCATGCGATCAGCTTTCCACCAGCTCCACGCCATCCATGCCTTGCGACAACGTGTGCGCATCGCCGCCTTGCGCGAGCTTGATCTTCAAGCGCACTTCGTTGGTCGAATCGGCGTGACGCAATGCATCTTCGTACGAAATCTCGCCGGCCTGGTACAGTTCGAACAGGCTTTGGTCGAACGTCTTCATGCCGAGGTTCGTCGATTCCTTCATCACGTCTTTCAGCTTGTGGATCTCGCCCTTGCGGATGTAATCCTGCACGAGCGGCGTGCCGAGCAAAACTTCCACGCACACGCGGCGCGCTTTTCCGTCCGGCGTCGGGATCAACTGTTGCGCGACGACGCCTTTCAGGTTCAGCGACAAATCCATGAACAGCTGTTCGCGGCGATCTTCCGCGAAGAAGTGAATGATGCGGTCCATCGCCTGGTTCGCGTTGTTCGCATGCAGCGTGCACAGGCACAAGTGGCCGGTTTCGGAAAAGTTGATCGCGTGTTCCATCGTTTCGCGCGTACGCACTTCGCCGATCATGATCACATCCGGCGCCTGGCGCAGCGTGTTCTTCAGCGCGTTTTCCCATGAATCGGTGTCGATACCCAATTCGCGCTGCGTGATGATGCAGCCTTCGTGTTTGTGCACGTATTCGATCGGGTCTTCGATAGTGATGATGTGACCCGTGGAATTCTGGTTGCGATAACCGAGCATCGCGGCGAGCGACGTCGATTTACCGGTACCCGTCGCGCCGACGAAGATGATGATGCCGCGCTTCGTCATCGACAGCGTCTTGATGATCGGCGGCAGATTCAGTTCTTCCACCGTCGGAATGCGCGTCTCGATACGCCGCAACACCATGCCGACGTTATTGCGCTGATAGAAACAGCTGACGCGAAACCGACCCACACCGGAAACGCCGATGGCGAACTGGCACTCGTGGGTTTTTTCGAATTCCTCGCGCTGCGACGGCGTCATCACGTTCAATACCATATCGCGCGATTGCTGCGGCGTGAGCGGACTCTGCGTGATCGGCGCAACGCGGCCATGCACTTTGATGGACGGCGGAATGCCGGCCGTGATGAAAAGGTCGGACGCCTTCTTGTGCGCCATCAATTTTAGGAAGGAGGTGAAATCAACGGCACTCATAACATCGCTCCAGCGATTCGAATCGCAACACGAGTCACATGTTTACCCGAATCACATGTTTACTTGAATATCTCTTTGTTTTTCGCGTAGCTGA
>DATAVJ010000103.1:0-12992 GCA_036267795.1 Rudaea sp. | reverse complement strand
CGACGGCAGCCGCGTCGTCCATCGCGTTCGTTCCGGAAATATCGATCCCTGCCATCGCGGAAATGGAAAAGAAATACGGCGACGATCTGTATTCGAAATACGGATTCGTCGATGCGTTCAATCCCAGCTTCACGTTCACCGACCGTCCGCTGCGCACCGGCAAAGTCGTGCCGAACGTCGGCTGGTTCGATACGATGTATCTCGGTATCGATCAGGGACCGATCGTGGCGATGATCGAAAACTACCGCAGCGGATTGGTGTGGAACGTCATGCGCAGGAATCCGTACATCCGCGAGGGTTTGAAGCGGGCTGGATTCGTGGGCGGCTGGCTCGATCAACCGGTTACGCCGGCGAAAAAATGACGATCGCGCGCCGTATGCGATGGATCGCAGCCGGCGCGGGCCTGCTGCTCGCGGCGTGCGCCGGCAAGAATCCGAACGAAACGCGTTTGAAATTTTGGACGATCGGCCGCGAAGGCGAAGTCGTCCAGCAATTGCTGCCGGAGTTCGAGCGCACGCATCCCAGCGTTCACATCGACATCCAGCAGATTCCGCTGACCGCCGCGCACGAAAAGCTATTGACGGCGTTCGCCGGCGATGCGCTGCCGGACATGGCGCAGCTCGGCAACACGTGGCTACCGGAATTCGTTTCCGTCGGCGCACTCGAATCGTTGCAGGCGAATGTCGACAAATCCGCTGTCGTTCAATCCGCGGATTATTTTCCCGGCATCTGGGATACGAATGTCATCGACGACAAGGTTTACGGCGTGCCGTGGTACGTCGATACGCGCTTATTGTTCTATCGCACCGACCTGCTCGCGCAGGCAGGTTTCACGCAGCCACCGCGCGACTGGAACGAATGGGCCACGTCGATGGCGGCGATCAAAACCGACGTCGGCGCCGATCGGTTCGCCGTTTATCTTCCGCTGAACGAATTCGAACCGTTGCTCAATCTCGCGCTCGAACAGCCCGACGGACTCCTGCGCGACAACGACACGCGCGGGAATTTCGAAAGCGCCGGATTTCGCCGAGCGCTCGCGTTCTACAGCCAGGCGTTCGACAAAAAGTGGGCGCCGATGATCAGCAACATCCAGTTGCCGAACATCTGGGACGAATTCGGCAAGGGCTTCGTCACGTATTACATCAGCGGACCATGGAACATCGGCGAATTCAAACGGCGCGAGCCGCAACTGGACGGCCGCTGGAGCACGGCCCCGCTGCCAGGACCGGACGGGCAGGGCACCGGCGCCGCCGGCGGGTCGAGCCTCGTCATTTTCCACAATTCCACAAATAAGCAAGTGGCGTGGGAACTGGTGGAATTTCTTTCCGGCGTCGAGAGGCAGCAGAAATTTTACGAGTTGACGGGCGACATGCCGCCCCGCCGCAGCGCGTGGGAAAATTCTTCGCTGGCGAATGATCCGTTGTCGCGTGCTTTCCACGAGCAACTTGAACGCGCCAAACCGACGCCGAAAGTCCCCGAGTGGGAACGCATCGTCAACGAGATGCAGCTCGCCGCGGCGCGTGTCGTGCAAGGGCATCAACCCGTCGATCAGGTTTTGCACGAACTCGACGCCGAAACCGATTCGATCCTCGAAAAGCGGCGCTGGATGCTTTCGGGGAAAACGCCGTGAAGGCACTCGGCAGTCCATGGATGTTCGTGGCACCTGCGCTCGTCGTCATCGGCGTGTTTTTCCTGCTGCCGGTCATCGCCGCCTTGGCGCTGAGCTTCACGGATTTCGATCTGTACTCGCTCGGCAACATAAAAAACCTGCGCGTGATCGCCTTCGAGAACTACATAGAAGTATTGCGCACGCCGCTGTTCTGGAAATCGCTGATCAACACGTTGTATTTCGTCGTGATTGGAGTGCCGTTGTCGATCGCGGCATCGCTCGGTGCGGCGATGTTGCTCAATTCGCCGTTGGCGAAACTCAAGGGAATTTTCCGCACGGCGTTGTTCGCGCCTGTCGTCACCACCATCGTTGCGGTCGCGCTGATCTGGCGCTACATGTTCAACACGCGTTATGGCCTCATCAACTATGCGCTGATCCATTTGGGTCTTTCGCCCATCGACTGGCTGGGCGATCCCCATTGGTCGATGCCTGCCATCATTTTTTTCGCGGTGTGGAAAAATTTCGGTTACAACATGATCATTCTGCTGGCCGGATTGCAGGCGATTCCGCAGGATCTTTACGAAGCCGCGCGCATCGACGGCGCGTCGGTGTGGGCGCAGTTCCGCCACATCACGCTGCCTTCGTTGCGGCCGGTGCTGTTGCTCGTGGCGATCATCACCGTCGCCGGTTATTTCCAACTGTTCGCCGAACCCTACGTGATGACGCGCGGCGATCCGCTGCAAAGCACCTATAGCGTGCTGTACTACATGTTCGAACAGGGCTTCACGTGGTGGAACCTCGGCCGGGCGACATCGATCGCATTCCTGCTGTTCGCGATCACATTGGCCGCGACGCGCGCGCTGTTGTGGCTCGGCCGGCGCGGGGAACGCGCGTGAATCATCGCGGTGCATCCATCGCCATCAACGGCGCGCTTACCGTCACGGCCTTGATCGTGATTTTCCCGCTGTTGTGGATGGTTTCCGTATCGTTCATGCATCCGGGCGAGGCGAGCACATTTCCGCCGCCGCTGTTGCCCGCACACGCGACGTGGGACAACTATCACGAGCTGTTCGCCCGCGCCGGCATGGGCCGCTATCTGCTCAACAGTTTTCTCATCGCGACTCTGCTGACGATGTTCTCCCTCGGCTTCAACCTGAGCGCAGGTTACGCCTTCGCCAAATTGCAATTCCGCGGCCGCGACCGCTTGTTCCAGACATTGCTCGGCGCTCTCGTGATTCCCGCGCAGGTCGCGATGATCCCACTGTTTCTGATGATGAAGTGGCTGCATCTCGTCAACACGTACGGAGGCGTGATTTTGCCGACGCTGGCGACAGTCTTCGGGATTTTCCTCGTCCGCCAATACGCACGATCCATTCCCGACGATCTGCTCGAAGCCGCGCGTCTCGACGGCGCGGGCGAATGGTATATTTTTATACGCATCGTCTTGCCGCTGCTCAAGCCCATCGTCGTGACGCTCGCGATCTTCACGTTCCTTGCGAGCTGGAACGATTTCATGTGGCCGCTCATCGTGCTCAGCGATCAGGAATGGCAAACCGCTCCTGTGGCCATCGCCGGACTCTCGCGCGAACACGTGCAGGACAACGAACTGATGATGGCCGGCTCCGTCGTGACAGTGCTGCCCGTCCTGATTCTTTTCCTGGTTCTGCAGCGTCACTACATCCAGGGTTTGCTGCTCGGAAGCGTGAAAGGATGACGCCGAGCGTATACATCCCCTCTCCCCCGACTGCGTCGGGGGAGAGGGCTAGTGTGAAGGGGCAGCGCATCTGTTGCGAAAGGGTTGCGGCAGAACGAACGCGTCCCGCTCACCCCAACCCTCTCCCCCGACACGGTCGGGGGAGAGGGGGCAATGCGCTCGGTGGTTTGTTTTTGCTGGTGCTCAGCGGTTTCACGTTCGCACAAACGCGTACGCTCGACGATTTCGAAAATCCGTCGGGATGGCAGGCCGATCACACCGACGACGTGACCGCACACCTGAGTACCGTGGCCGGCAAAGTCGGTAACGCGATGCGTCTGCAATTCGATTTCGCCGGTGTCAACGGCTACGCCACGGCGAAACGCAAACTGCCGCTGGACCTTCCCGACAACTACGAAATATCGTTCTGGATTCGCGGCAACGCCGGCATCAACAACCTGCAATTCAAACTCGTCGACGAGAGCGGCGCGAATGTGTGGTGGATGAACCGGCCGGACTTCACTTTCCCACACGATTGGCAGCAGATAAAAATCAAGAAGCGCCAGATCGAATTTGCGTGGGGACCGACGCAGGACCGATCGCTCAAGCACGCAGCATCGATCGAATTCGTCGTCAGTTCGGGACAGGATGGCGGCGAAGGCGACGTGGAATTCGATCAGCTCGAACTGCGAACACTGCCGCCTCCGAATCCGGCGCCGCCGAAACCTGTCGTCACATCCAGTTCCGACCACATCGGCATGCCGGCGGCATTGGCGATGGACGGTGACGAAAATACAGCGTGGTCGAGCAATCCCCTCGATGGCAGGGAAATTCATCTCGACATCGATTTCAGCGAATCGCGCGAATTCGGCGGACTTGTCCTGCACTGGTACGAACACGATCGCGCCGTCGACTACGACGTGCAATTTTCCGACGACGGACAAAGATGGCGAACGATCCGATCCGTGAAAGACGGCAACGGAGCCACCGACGCGCTCATGCTTCCGGAATCGGAAACCCGTTACTTGCGTCTGGCTCTGCATCGCGGCCGGGTGGGCCTGTATCGATTGCAAGAGATCATCGTAAAGCCGGTCGAATTCGGCGCGACATCCAACGCATTCTTTTCTGCGCTCGCGAAAGACGCGCCGCGCGGCATGTACCCGCGCGGATTCACCGAACAGCCGTATTGGACGATCGTCGGTGTCGATGGCGTCGGTGCGCCGGCGCTCATGTCGGAAGATGGAGACCTGGAACCGATGAAGGGCGGATTCTCGATCGAACCGATTCTGCAGATCGACGGCAAACGCGTCACATGGGCCGACGTTGCGCCTGTCCAGACGCTTGCAGAAAACTATCTGCCGATGCCGTCCGTAATGTGGAAAAGTGGAAATGTGGAATTGACCGTCGACGCGTTCGCCGAAGGCAAGCGCGACGCATCCACGCTCCTCGCGCGTTATCGTCTTCGGAATCTCGGAGCTCGTCCGCAAACCGTCGTGCTCGCGCTGGCGATTCGGCCTTTTCAAGTGAATCCGCCGGCGCAATTTCTGAACTCGGTCGGCGGCGTGAGTCCGATTCAAGACATCGAGCTCAACGCCGATACCGTGAGCGTCAACGGCAAACCGAGCGTGCTCGCACTGACGCATCCGGATGCGTTCATCGCGAGCGCTTATGACCAGGGTTCGGTCGTTGAACGATTGCAAGGACGGATCGAGCGCACTGAGCCGAGTATCCACGATGATGCCGGGTTTGCGTCCGGCGCATTGCTGTACCGGCTGACGCTCGCGCCGAATGAGGAAAAGGAAATCGATCTCGCTGCGCCAACGACGGGCGGGTTGCCGAAGATCGACGCGCGCGATGCCGCGGCAGTCGCATGGATGATGCGCGAGCGCGAAAAAGTCGCGAAGGAATGGCACACCAAGCTTGATCGCGTTTCCATTTCCGTTCCAGCGCAAGCGCAATACATTGTCGACGCGCTGCGCTCGAGCATTGCCTACGCGCTGATTTCGCGCGATGGCGCTGCGTTGCGCCCCGGCACGCGCGCGTACGCGCGCTCGTGGATACGCGATGGCGCGATGATCGAAGACGCGCTGCTAAGTTTGGGCAACATCGACATCGCGCGCGAATTCGTCGATTGGTACGCGCCGCATCAGTTCAGCAACGGCAAAGTGCCGTGCTGCGTCGATCATCGCGGTTCCGATCCCGTTCCGGAAAACGACAGCCACGGCGAATTGATCCACGCGATAGCGCAACTGTATCGCTACGGCGGCGATCGCGCGGAGCTGAAAAAGAACTGGCCTCACATCGACGCCGCAATCAAATACATGGACGGCTTGCGCGCGAGCGAAACGGGCGCCGCGAATCCAGCGTTCAAAGGCATGATGCCCGCGTCGATCAGTCACGAAGGTTATTCGGCGAAGCCGATGCACTCGTACTGGGATGATTTCTGGTCGCTGATCGGTTATCGCGATGCGGCCGACATGGCGAATGCACTCGGCCGCAAGGACGACGCGGACCGCATCGCGAAATCCCGAGATGCATTCAAGACGGATCTGCTCGCGTCCATTGCCGCAACCGTCGCATCGCACGCGATCGATTATTTGCCGGGCTGCGCGGAACTCGGCGATTTCGATGCGACGTCGTCGACGCTTGCTATCGCACCGGCTGGCGAACTGTCCGATCTGTCGGGACTCATCCACGCCACATTCGAACGCTACTGGAACGAGTTCGACGCGCGCACAAAGGGCGAGCGTGCATGGAAAGACTACACGCCCTACGAATGGCGCACCGTCGGAAGTCTCGTGCGGCTCGGCTGGCGTGACCGCGCGCAAGCGGCGATCGACTTCTTTTTCCGCAGCGGTGCGCGTCCGCGCGCGTGGAATCAGTGGGCTGAAGTCGTCGGACACGATCCGCGCGAAATCCGTTTCATCGGCGACATGCCGCATATCTGGGTGGCGTCGGATTTCATCCGGTCCACGCTCGACTTGTTCGCCTACGATCGCGCGTCCGATCACGCGCTCGTCATCGGTGCGGGATTGCCGGCATCGTGGATCGACGCGAAAGAAGGCGTCGCGATTTCGGGAATGCGCACAGCGTATGGCGCGCTCAGCTATCGCGTCCGCAACGCGAATGGACACATCACGATACATATCGACAAAGGCGCGGCGCCGCCGGGCGGATTCGTGTTCGAGTCGCCATACGAAAATGTCGCAAATGCTCGCGTCAACGGCGAAGCGGTGCAGTTCAACGATCATTCGCTGGGCATCGCTTCCGCGCCGGCGGACGTGACGTTCGACGTGCCAACCATACATTGACTTTCGGAGTGACGATGCGCGTTTTGCTCATGTTGATTTGCGCGGGTTTTGCGCTCGCTGCGGAAAGCTCCATCGCTGCTGTCGTCAGCGACAACGCGTCGTTGAACGGCGTCGATTATCGCGTCGATATTCCGGATGCGTGGAATCACGAACTCGTCGTCTACTATCACGGTTATTCGATCGATCCGGTGAAGTTCGACGAACCGTTGTCGCCGATGTTCGATCCCTTTCTGCAGCGGCACTATGCCGTATTGCAGTCGGCGTATTCGCAAACGGGATGGGCCGTGGAGCAGGGTTTCGCGGATACGGAAAAACTGCGCGCGTACTTCGCCAAAAAATACGGCGCGCCCAAGCGCACGTTCGTCAGCGGTATGTCGATGGGCGGCGCGCTGACGGTGATGACGATCGAGAAGAAACCGGAAACGTATGCCGGTGCGCTGTCATTGTGCGGCGCGATCGAACCGACCAGTCGCTTCATGCAACGCGACTTCGCATTGCGCGCCGCGTTCGATTTCTATTTTCCCGATCTGCTCGGACCGCTGGTTCCGCCACCCTCGAACTACATGCCGAACGAGGCCATCGAAACGACGATAAAGAATGCATTTTTGAAGAATCCGCGCGCGCTGCACGATCTGCTTCATCTCTACGGCGCTGCGAATGAAGACAACTTCGTGCCCGTGATCACCTTCATCGGTTACGAAACGATGGAATTGCAGAAGCGCGCCGGCGGGAATCCGTTCAATAACGCCGATTTTATCTACACCGGTACATCGGACGATTTCGCCTTGAACGATGGCGTGAAGCGTTACCGCGCCGATCCGAAAGCCGCCGCATACGTCGCGAAGTGGTATTCGCCGACGGGCAATCTCACGCGTCCGATGCTCGCGTTGCATGACAGCGGCGATCCGCTCGTGCCGGCATCGAGCGCCTACGAATACGCGATGTTGGCGCAGCGCGTCGGTCACGGCGACAACTTCGTGCAGAAATACGTGAATCACGAAGGCCACTGCGTGTTTTCGCCGAAGGAAATCGGCACGGCATTCGATGAATTGGTGACGTGGACGGATTCCGGCAAGCGGCCTGACTCCGGCAAACTAAAACCGTAGCAAATCTTTCCGTGAAACCATTGCGAAAGCAGTTATCGCGCGCTGGGCGCGCGGTCCGCGGTCAGCACATGGACGTGCTGTCTGCGGACAAGACCCTGCGCGAACAAAGAAGGCGTTTTTGGTGACTTTTTGTCGCCCGACAAAAAGTTACCCGCTGGCCGCAGGACAGCGGAAGCTTCGCCTTTCAGGGCGTCAATCATTAAGCGACTGCCCGTTAGTCGCGATCACCTTCGAATAATGATGCCCACTCGCCTTTATCGTCCGCGTCTGCGTAGCAAAATCCACATGCACAATCCCGAAGCGTTTCGCGAACCCGAGCGACCACTCCAGATTGTCCATGAACGACCACGCCATATAGCCGCGAATATCGCACCCCTGCGCGATGGCGTCCGACACCGCGCGTAAATGTTTCTTCTGATAATTCACCCGCAGCGGATCGTCGAGCACGCCGTTCTCCACGACAGGCGGATCGTAAAACGCCGATCCGTTTTCGGTGATGTAAACAGGTGGATTCTTATACCGATCGCGAATCCATGTCAGCGTATCGGTCAGCCCCTGCGGAAAAACTTCCCAGCCGGTTTCGGTGTACGTCGCGCGTTGCCGCACGGGCAAAACCCGCAAGGGATAGTTGTTCTCGTTGTGCTTCGTCACGCTGCGCGTGTAGTAATTAACGCCGAGATAGTCGATCGGCTGTTTGATCAGGTCGAAATCTTCTTGCGGCCACTGTGGCCATGCTTCGCCAAAAATTTCCTTCAACTCGTCGGGATATTTGCCGAAAAAAACCGGATCGAGATACTGCCGGTTCATGTAGGCATGCGCGCGTTTCGCAGCGGCGACATCGTCTGCGTTTTGCGTCGCCGGATATTTCGGTTCGAGGTTCACGACGATGCCGATTTGATGTTTGCCCGTCGCGCGATAGGCCTTCACAGCCGCGCCGTGCGCGCGCAGCAGGTGATGACTCGCAATCGGCGTTTCGAATTTGTTGCGATGTCCCGGCGCGAGCACGCCGTGCAGATAGCCGCCGTCGGTAACTACCCACGGCTCGTTCAAGGTCGCCCATTTTTTTACGCCGCCGTCGAGACGTTTGAACATCACTGTCGCGTAGTCGGCGAACCACGATGCGATATCCGGATTGAGCCACCCGCCGCGATCGTCGAGCGCGGCTGGCAAATCCCAGTGATACAGCGTTGCGAGCGGCTCGATCCCGTTCGTGATCAACGTGTCGACGAGACGCGCGTAGAAATCCAGTCCTTTCTGATTCACCGCGCCTTTGCCGTTCGGCAGCACGCGCGCCCATGCGATGCTGAAACGATACGCTTTCAGTCCCATGTTCTTCATCAGCGCGACATCGGATTCCATTCGATTGTAGTGATCGCACGCGATATCGCCGTTGTCGCCGTTGGCCATCATGCCCGGCGTGTGCGCAAAGCGTTGCCAGATGCTCGGACCCGCACCGTCGGCGAGCGGCGAACCTTCGATCTGATAGGCGGAAGTGGCAGCACCCCAAAGAAAATCGTCGGGAAAATTCACCCGTGTGGTCATCGCGAATCCTGGCGAATGGCGCCGGCAAAGAGCTGAAAACGATTACATGGCAGAATACCGGAACCGCCGCGCTTTTTGTAGCGAAACGGACGTCGTGCGGCACACAATGGACGGCTTATGGCTTCGGTGACGCTGGAGAAAATACGCAAGGTTTATCCCGGCGGCGTGGTAGCCGTGGCGGGTGCGGATTTCAGCGTGGAAGACGGCGAATTGCTGGTACTCGTCGGACCGTCCGGGTGCGGCAAGACGACCACGCTGCGCATGATCGCCGGCTTGGAAACGATCACGTCGGGCACGCTGAAAATCGGCGACCGCATCGTCAACGATGTCGAACCGAAAGACCGCGACATCGCGATGGTGTTCCAGAATTACGCGCTGTATCCGCACATGACGGTGGCGGAAAATCTCGGCTTCGGATTGAAATTGCGCGGCGAGTCGCGCGATGAAATCGCCAAGCGGGTGAAGGAATCGGCGGACTTGCTTGAACTCGGTCCGTATCTCGATCGTCTGCCGCGCGCGCTCTCCGGCGGGCAACGTCAACGCGTCGCGCTCGGCCGCGCGCTGGTGCGCAGTCCGCAGGTTTATCTGCTCGATGAACCACTGTCGAATCTCGATGCGAAATTGCGGTTGTCGACGCGGCAGGAAATCGCGCGCCTGCACCGCCGTGTGCAGACGACGATGATTTATGTGACGCACGATCAGATCGAAGCGATGACCCTCGGCCAACGCATCGTCGTCTTCAAGACCGGCGAGATTCAGCAGATCGATACGCCGATGAATTTGTACCGCAAGCCCGCGAATGCGTTCGTGGCGGGATTTCTCGGCAGTCCGGCGATGAATCTGTTTCGCGGAAAAGTGATTCGCGCAGATGGACTTCAGGTACAGGTCGGAGATGCGCGGTTGCCGTTGGGAACCCGTTCCGGTCTCGATAAATTTATTGATCGAGAATTGATTGCAGGTGTTCGTCCTGAAGATTTAAAGCCGGGCACCGGCGAGCCGCTGCAAATCACGGCGCAACTCGATGTGATCGAGCCGGTCGGCAATGAAGTTTTTTTGCATCTGAACTGGAACCGCAACGAAGTCGTCGTGCGCACGCCGATGGCCGTTCTGCCCGAACGCGGCGCGGCGCTGACGCTGAGTTATGCACCGTCGAAACTTCATTTCTTCGATGCGCAAACCGAACGGCGCATCGACGTTGCATGAACATATCGATCACCCGCCGTGAGCTACTTGCGCGCAGCGTCTGCGGTCTGAGTGCGGTCGCGTTCACACCGCGCTTCGCTTTTTCGGTGCAAACTGCGTCCCGCATGCTGACGCGACCCATTCCCGCAACGAACGAAGCCTTGCCCGTCATCGGGCTCGGCACGTATCGCGTGCTCGACGTGCAGCCGGATTCGCCCGAGTACCGCGAATTGCCGGGCGTGCTCGACGCGCTGTTCGCGGCGGGCGGCAGTGTCATCGATAGTTCGCCGATGTACGGCCGTGCGGAAGAAACCGCCGGCGAATTACTCGCCGCTCGCAATTTGCGACCGAAAGCCTTCATCGCGACGAAAGTGTGGACGCAAGGCAAACAGGCCGGCATCGCGCAGATGGAAAATTCGTTTCGGCTGCTGCGCACCGATCGCGTCGATCTGATGCAGATCCATAATCTTGTCGACTGGCGCACGCATTTGCCGACGCTGCGCCAATGGAAAGAGCAGGGGCGCATTCGTTATATCGGCATCACGCATTACACGTCGTCGGCTTATGACGCCGTGGAAGCGGCGTTGAAAGCGGAAATGTTCGATTTCCTGCAGATCAACTACGCGCTCGACGATCGCGATGCCGAAAAGCGCATTCTGCCGCTGGCGAAGGAACGCGGCGTCGCGGTGTTGTGCAATCGGCCGTTCGGCGGCGGCGGTTTGCTGGGCCGGCTCAAGGACAAACCGTTGCCGGGCTGGACTGGCGACGTCGGCGCAAAAAGTTGGGCGCAGCTCGCGCTGAAATTCGTCATCGCGCATCCGGCGATCACGTGCGCAATTCCGGGCACCGGCAAACCGGCCAACATGGCCGACGACGCGGCGGCAGGTTCGGGTGCGCTGTTGAGCGATGCGCAGAAGCGCGAACTGATCGCTACGATCAGCTAGCCGAAAAGGGCCATGCTCTGCCGGCTCAACACGGTCGCCACACCGTTCGGCGCGTAGATCACGGTGGACTGACTCGTATAACCGTCGCGCGCTGCGATCATTTCGGAATCGACGCGCCAGCGTTTCAGCGGTTGCGCCGCGAAGTTTTGATCAAGCACTTCGAGCATCCACGTCATGGAACTGCCCGGTGTCGGTTTCGGTACCCACGACAGCGCGACGGGAGGCACGAAATCGGCGATGGCAAGCAGATGGGTCTCTGTCGCATTGCCTGATTCGTCCATGCCGAGATCGAACACGTTGCGCGTGGCGGCAGAACCCGAGAACGGCATCGCGCCATCCAGAAGACGCACATCGAAATGCTGCATGAAGTTCGGCACGACGTTCGGGACGAACGGCAGCCGCGTTCCGCCGACAGTCGGCGAAGGCGTCGGATGCGGAAGTTCGTGCCGCACCATCGATTCACGCGAGCTGCCGAAGATGGCGATGGCATGCGCAAGCACATCGTCACCATCTTCGATGCGTGCTTCGACGTGCATCGTGTTCTTGCCCGCGCGCAGAACGCGCGCGCGCGTGGCGACGTCACCCGCACTCACGGGGGCGATGAACGTCATCTGGACGGCGCGCAATGGCGTCGATGCGGGAACCAGCGTGCGCATCGCCCACAACGCGAACGCGCCCTGCAAACCGCCGAACGCGCTGCGGCCTTGCAGCCAGTCGTCGCTCACGGTGGATCGCACGAGGCCGGGCTCGGCGTGCATCGCCTGCATGAGTTCGGTGAGCGTCATCCGCAATTCCCCACGGTACGGCAGATTGCCGAGCGCGCATGGTAGCGTCGGCTGCGATCCGGATACAGCGTTGGATAATTCGCGGATAGAATCGAGTGGTATCGCCCCTCATTACGGAGCCCATCTGATGCGCGCGACAGGACCTTTCGACGTCAAAATAACTCCGCTCGATCCGTACAACAAAGACGAAGGCGCCGGATTGAGCCGCATGTCGATCGACAAGCAATTCCATGGCGATCTCGAAGCGACGAGCAAAGGCGAAATGCTCGCGACGATGGATCCGGCCAAACAATCCGGCGGCTACACGGCTATTGAGCGCGTGACCGGAACGCTCGGCGGGCGCGAGGGCAGTTTCGTCTTCCAGCACTCATCGACGATGACGCGCGGACAACCGAAACAGAACATCTCCGTCGTGCCCGATTCCGGAACCGGGGAACTGTCCGGATTGAGCGGTTCGATGATCGTGAGCATCGCATCCGGCGGCGTGCATTCCTACGACTTCGACTACGCATTCGACTCAGACCAGTAACGGCTTAACACACGGCAAAAGCCTTTACGTTACTTTGCAAATTGGCCTGCCAACCGATGGAAAATTTAGCGCGGCTTCAGACCAATTCGCGCAGTATGGCAAGCGTCAACATAGCGAGGTCACTACCGTGTTACGCACAGGCTTGTTTCTGATTTTTGCATCGGTTGCCATGCTGGGTGGCGCTGGGGCGGCGGCTCAGACGCAAGGAATGGGAACGGACGATCCGCAAGCGGTCGCACCGGTTCAGTACGACAATGGAGATAACGGGTCTGCAACCTTGATGGATTGCGG
>DATAVJ010000102.1:0-15517 GCA_036267795.1 Rudaea sp. | reverse complement strand
CGACGCTGCACATCGGCTGTTCATCCGATCGCGACGGTGGCGCGGTCGTTATCGAACTCACCGTTCCGGACGCGAACACGAAACAGGATTTCGGCTACAACGATTTCGAAGGCCCCGATTCGCCGGCGGGTGCGCTCAGTCATCTGGAATGGATAACGGCCGGTGGCAAGACGTCGATCACCGCGAAAGCCGCCGGCTCGTATATCCCGGAGCCGCCCGAAGCGTTCCAGTTCGGCATTGATGAGTTGTCGCACCGACACAGTCCAGGAGCCACGCTGCTGGCGAGCGTGAAAAGCGAGCCCGGAAAATTGATCTGGGCGCAATCGAGCTATGGAAAATCAAAACAGAAATTGATGGCTACGTTCGATTTCGCGGCGGATGAAGCCAAGCATATCCACGACATCGTCGCCGCTTGTTTGCCGAAAAGCGAATTGACTGACAGAGGTATCGCCGTAGTCGCGCAACGCTTTTGTTCGCGCGTTGTCGCGAAGCTGTCCGCATACGGTCCGTAACTTGTGTTCGCCTTAGCGAGACGATGTCGCACCGTCTCGCGAGGTGTCAATCATGCGTACAAATGCTTTTGTTTCCGCGTCGTGGCTGATAAGCCTGCTTTTCATTCCCATTCATTCAGCATGCGCAACTTCTCATTCTGGAGTCGTCTCTTTGATTTCCGGACCAACTGCTGTTCAGACCTGCGTGTTAATGGCCGACAAGCGGTTGGCTTGTTGGGGTAATAGCGAAGTGGGTGCCCTAGTGGTCGACGTCGGTGGTCAAGACGTGATCTCCGCATCTATGGGCCACGCCTTCGGTTGCGCCATTGTCCGCAACGGAACGGTCTATTGCTGGGGCGTAAACGATCAAGGTCAGTTGGGTGACGGAACAAGGGACGACCACGTCCTCCCTGCGCCCATAACGACGAGCAGCCCCGCAATTTCCATTGCTGCGGGTTTCACGCATGTTTGTGCCGTGCTCGCCGATTCGTCGGTTTGGTGCTGGGGTAGCAACAGCAACGGACAACTCGGTAACTTCACCATAGCTGTTGGAAACGCCTCGTTCTCGCCTGTGCAGGTCATCGTTCAAGATCCAATGGGTTCACCTCCGAACCCACCAGTACTGCAGGTGAAATCAGTCGCAGCGGGAAATAAACACTCATGCGCGTTGTACGACGATAACCATGCCACTTGCTGGGGATACGATTCTGAAGGTGAATTGGGAGATGGCGCGTCAGGCATCGATCACGAGGTATCACCACAAAACGTTGTCATCCCCGACGATAGTGGAACGCTCGTCAATTTGATTTTCGGCGGCGGACAGATTGCGGCCGGCGAATTTCATGTCTGCGGCCTGATTTCGGATTCGCCAACCAACTCGATAGGCTGCTGGGGCTACAACAGTCACGGGCAGCTCGGAGATGGTTCCGAAAGCACTCGCAATATGGCCGTTGCGTCGTACGACGAAAAAGGTCAGATCAAAGATGCGTTATCCGTATCTGCTGGTTACGCGTTTACCTGTGCGCTCCTCTCGGATACGACGGTGCGGTGTTGGGGATCGGACGTGGAAGACGAGCTAGGCCGCGCCGCAGCGGGAAGCGACTCTCTGACCGGCATTACTATCACCAACACCGACGGTTTTCCGCTGGGTGGCATTACGCAGCTCATCACGGGCACCGGCCACGCCTGCGGGCTCTCAATTGATGGCAACGTTTACTGCTGGGGCGACAATGCTTACGGTCAGCTAGGAGTTGCTTCACCTGCGAAAAGCGATTTGCCGATTGCGGTGCGAATCGACTCGCCACTCTTCTACGACGACTTCGGCGACGATTAAGCCGCGTGCCGCCGCGCCCACACAGCGATCACATCGTGCAACGCATCGAGCCCATCGAACAGCGCCGCCGGTCCGGGCTGCAGAATGATCGGCGATTTCACTTCATGCAATTCGCCGTCGCGAACAGCCGGAATTTCCTTCCACCCCGTACGCGCGGCAACTTTTTCCGGCCGAAATTTTTTGCCGCACCACGACCCCATGATGATGTCGGGCGACCGACGCACGATTTCATCGCCATCAGCGATGATGCGATCGCGCGCCAGTGATTTTTCCGCGCGCTCGGGAAAGATATCGTCGCCGCCGGCAATGCGGATCAGTTCGGCAACCCAGCGGATGCCTGAAATCATCGGTTTATCCCACTCCTCGAAATAGACTTTCGGACGCCGCGAAAACTTCGATGCTGCATTTTCCACTTGTGCAATGTGCTTCAACGCATCGTCGGCTAGCGCGTTGGATTTTTCTGCTGAGCCAACGATCGCGCCGAGCCTCCGGATGTAGTCGACGATTCCTTCGACGGAACGATGGTTGCTGATCCAGACTTCGACGCCGGCCTTGATCAGATCGCGCGCGATGTCGGCCTGAATGTCGGAAAATCCGATGACGAAATCGGGATTCAACGCGAGGATTTCGTCGATCTTCGCGCTGGTGAAGGCCGACACTTTCGGTTTTTCCTTGCGCGCGCGCGGCGGGCGCACGGTGAAGCCGGAGATGCCCACAACGCGATCCTGCTCGCCGATCGCGTAGAGAATTTCCGTCGGCTCTTCAGTGAGGCAGACGATGCGTTGCGGTCCGCGCGTCACGGATACAACATGCGTTTCGACCAGCGGCCGTCGTTCAATTCGTAACGGTCGCGCTCATGCAGACGCGCACGTTGTCCGTACCAAAGTTCGATCAAGTCGGGAACGACGCGATAGCCGCCCCAGTGCGGTGGACGCGGCACCGGAACACCTTCGAACTTCTTTTCGAACTCGGCGATGCGCTCGTAAAAAGCGTCTCGACTTGGCAATGTTTGCGATTGCGCAGAAGCCCATGCTCCGATCTGGCTGTCACGGGCACGCGAGGCAAAATACGCATCGGATTCGGTCGCCGTCGTCAGTTCGAGTTTCCCTTCGACGCGCACCTGCACGCCGCTGCCGCCGCGCAGCGTCTTCCAGAGAAAGCACAGCGCCGCCTGCGAATGCGCGGCGATCTGCTCGGCCTTCGCACTCTGATAATTCGTATAGAAAGTGAATCCGCGTTCGTCGACGGCTTTCAGCAACACCATGCGCGCGGCCACGCGGCCATCCGCGTTCGAGGTCGCCAACGTCATGGCGGTGGGCTCGGGATCGCCCGCGCGCGTGGCGTCGTCGAGCAGCCCGCGAAACGTGGTGATCGCTTCCTGATACAGATTTTCGGCATCCATCGCAGCTACAATCCCGTCAATGTCGCACGATGCTAACACGCACCAATATGCCGATGCGGTCGTGTCGGCGGTGCTCGATCTTGCGCTGCGCGCATCGCAGCGGCACAAGGCCGTGATCGGTTTGTCGGGACTGCAAGGCAGCGGCAAAAGCACGCTCGCCGCTCAAGTCGTCGCGGCGGCGCACGATCGGGGAATCGATGCGCTCACGGTGTCGATCGACGATTTCTATCTAGGCCGCGCGGCGCGGAAGAAGCTCGCGCGCGATGTGCATCCGCTGTTGAAAACACGCGGTGTCCCGGGCACGCACGATGTCGATTTGGCGCTGCGTACGCTCGATGCCTTGCGCCGCGCATCGTCGCAACACCCCGCATACGTTCCGCGTTTCGACAAGGGCCTCGATACGCGGTTGCCGCCGTCGCGCTGGAAGAAAATTTCGCACGCGCCGCGATTCGTGATTCTCGAAGGCTGGTGCATCGGCGTTACGCCGCAGTCGGCGAACGCATTGCGCCATCCTGTCAATTCGCTGGAACGCGACGAAGATCCCGATGCGGTCTGGCGCACATGGGTGAATGAACAGATCCGCGCGCATTATTTGCAATTGTGGAAACGGTTCGATCGACTCGTCCTGCTGCAAGCGCCGAGTTTTCGGATCGTCGAAAAATGGCGCGACGAACAGGAACGCGCGTTGCGCAAACAGGGCGCAAAACATGCGCAGTCGCGCGCGGCGTTACGGCGATTCCTTATGCACTACGAACGGTTGAGCCGGCACGAAATGAAAACGTTGCCAGCCATTGCCGACATGCGCATCGTGCTCGACGAAAAACGGCACGTGCAACGCATTGTGCGCGCCTGATTCAGCGCGTCGAATCGGCCTCGACCATCACGGCCGTTCCATAGGCGAGCACTTCGGTGATGCCGGACGTCACGTCGTTCGCGTCGTAGCGCATGCCGATGATCGCATTCGCGCCGATCATGCCGGCGTGCTTGAGCATCAGTTCGAACGCGTCCTCGCGCGCTTTCTCGCACAAGTCCGCGTAAAGGGAAATATTTCCGCCGACGATGCTCTGCAACGCCGCGCCGACATTGCCGACGATGCTGCGCGAGCGCACGACAATGCCGCGCACTACGCCGAAATTCCGTGTGATGCGTTGACCCGGCAGTTCGAAGGTCGTCGTCACCATCGTTTTCGAGATGCTTGGCATCGGATCATTCCACCAGGAAATTGATGCGCATGTTGACGCGCCATTCTTTGATGGTGCCGTCGTCGTCGGTGTGCACCTTGATCTCGTTCAGCCACGCGCTTTTTATTTTCTTGACGCTGCGGCTGGCTTTCTTCAATCCGCCGGCCACGGCATCCTCGATGCCTTTCGTGGACGACGCGCTGATCTCGATGACTTTCGTAACCGTATTCATGGCTACCCTCCCGAGTGGACGGCTTAGTCTAGCAGCGTCAGCCGGCGGCGGCGCGCGGCGTGCGTGGCAGCCAGCGTAGCCAGACCAGCCAGAACACGAGCGCATCCAGAATGATCAGCGCCTGCCAGAGATACAGGTGAAACCAATCGAACCACGTCATCGACCAGCGCTGCAGATAATAAAGACTGATGATGCGCACGAGGTTCAACGTTTGGATGGCTAAAAATCCCAGCGCCATGCCGATCAATTTATTTTTCCACGGTGCGGGAAACGCGAGAATCGCCGAGACGAGAATCAGCACCGCTTCCACGCCGTTGCAGCCGGCCACGATCTCGATGCCGCCGCCCGTGTTCGCATCCACGATCTGATTGCCGTGCGCGACCACGTTGTGATCGAACAGCTGCATGATCCACACGCTGACGTGCGCCACGCCGGAGGTGAACGGCATGATGACGGCGTCCTGCACCGGCTGCCAGAGTTCCAGCGCGAACAAGACGATGAGACAGACGACGAAGACGGCGACGAAGCGATACATGCGACGAAACGACAAAAGGACAGTCGCTCGATTGTAGCGGTTTCGCGCGCCTCGGCGCCGCACCTCTGCTAGCATCGCCGCCATGAATCCCGCGCCGAATCTTTTCTTCGTCGGACCGATGGGTGCCGGCAAATCCACCATCGGACGCCGCGCCGCCGAACTGCTCGGGCTGCCGTTTTTCGATCTCGATCACATGATCGAAGAACATTGCGGCGCGGATATCCCGCTCGTTTTCGAACTCGAAGGCGAAAGCGGATTCCGTCATCGCGAATCGGCGCTGCTCACCGAGTTTGCCGCGCGTGACGGCGTGGCGCTCGCCACCGGCGGCGGCGCGGTGCTCGCGGAAGAAAACCGGCGCGTGCTGAAACGAAACGGATTCGTCGTGTATCTCGAAACGACTATCGACGAGCAGCTGAAACGTCTGGCGCGCGACCGCAAACGTCCCCTGCTCGCCGCGCCGGATCGTCGCGAGCGCTTGCAGTCGTTGGCGGCGCAACGCGAACCGTTCTATCGCGAAATCGCCGACTTGACGCTGGCCGCCGGGCACAACGGAACCGTGCCGCAAGCCGCACAACGCCTTGCGGCGATGCTGCGCGAACGCTGGCAGCGGCACGCGCGGTCGGACTCGGCGGCATGAACGACGTTCAGGAAATTTCCGTCGCACTCGGCACGCGCAGTTATCCGATCTGGATCGGCGATGGTTTGATCGCGCAATCCGAACGATGGCGCGACTCGGTTCGCGGACGCCATGTGCTGTTGATCAGTGACGAAAACGTCGCGCCGCTGTATGCAGCGGAGGTTCTCAAAACGTTCGACAGACATGCCGCATCGAAACTCGAATTTCCCGCCGGCGAATTGTCGAAATCGTTTGAAGCGTGCGAAGCCATTTTCGATGCGCTCGCCGAAATGGGTGCGAGCCGCGATGCCACGATCGTCGCGCTCGGCGGCGGCGTGATCGGCGACCTCGCCGGTTTCGCCGCCGCGTGCTGGATGCGCGGCATCGCCTTCGTGCAGATTCCGACGACGTTGCTCGCGATGGTCGATTCGTCCGTCGGCGGCAAAACGGCGGTGAATTTGCCGCAGGGAAAAAATCTCGTCGGCGCGTTTCATCAGCCGCGCGCGGTCGTCATCGATACGTCGACATTGGTGACGCTGTCCGATCGCGAATTGCGCTCCGGCATCGCCGAGGTCGTCAAATACGGCGCGATTGCGAATGCGGAATTTTTCGTGTGGCTGGAAGCAAATGCAAATGCGTTGCTAGCGCGCGATGCACACGCGCTCGCGCACGCGATCGCCGTGAGTTGTCGGCAGAAAGCAGGCGTTGTCGCCCGCGACGAAACCGAGCAAGGCGAGCGCGCGTTGCTCAATTTCGGGCACACGTTCGGACATGCGCTCGAAGCCGTCAGCGGTTACGGCCAGTTGCTGCACGGCGAGGCGATCGCGATCGGCATGTGTCTCGCCGCGAAACTTTCGGCGACGATGAATCTCGCGCCGCGCGAGGATTTCGACCGATTGCGCACACTTTTGCGAACGTTCGGATTGCCCACGGACATTCCCGGTTCCCTCGATATCGAGGCCGTTATCGCGGCCATGCGGCTGGACAAGAAGAACATCAGCGGCCGTCTGCGGCTCATCCTGTGGCGCGGCATCGGGCGCGCTGAAATCGTGGGCGACGTCGCCGAAGACGACATCCGCGGCGTTCTTTCGGCACCCTGACGACAAAGTTGCGACGTTCGCAACCCCCGCCGCGTCTCGCGTTAAACTAGCGGGATGCGCATTTTCATGCAGACCAAACCAGCCGCCGCCGAAGCGCCGCGCTACTACCAGATCATGCTGCAGCAGGATTTGCTCGGCGGCTGGACGCTTACGCGCGAATGGGGCTTGCAAGGCGGGCGCATCAGCTTGAAACGCGACGTCTATCTCGAGCGCGACGATGCGCTAGTCGCGTTCGAGCACGCACGCGACGCGCAGCTCAAGCGCGGTTTCCATGTCATGTTCAGTCAAGGGTTGGAATCGAGTTATGCGTCGGGTTAGCGCCGCGATTGCGCTGTCGATCGGGTTATCGTGGTGCGCAGCGGTCGTTGCGCAAAGCGCGCCGTACAACAGCTCCGACACCTTCCAGCCCGGCCGGAAGTATAATTGTGTACCGACGGCCGACCGCAAAGGCTGGGAATGCAACGAGATCGGCAAGGCCGATACGACGCCGAGCAATGGGCCCAACGAAACGTCGACGCCCGCGCCGCCTGTACAAGAAACGAAACCTATACCGACGCCGCCAATGCCGTCCGCCTCGCAGCCGAGCACCGATCACTCGTCGAGCTTGCCCAATTACTTGACCAATGCCGCTGCCAACAGTGCTCCGCCGCCTCCGCCGCCGAGCACAATTTCCGCGACGGCGAATCGCGCGATTGAGCCGCCCATTCAATCCACGCCGATAGCGCGGCCACAGGCCAAACCGCCCGTCGTTGCAGCGAAACCTGCACCGGCCGCTCCGCCGAAGAAGATTCCCGCCGTCGTTGCAAAACCCGTGATGGCGAAATCGCGGCCGCCACCGAGTGCGCCGCCTAGGCCCGCAGCGCCGCCACGCGAAGTGACGCATTCGGCAATCCCCTCGAACGGCGCGTTCATGGATTTGGCGGGCGACCGTTTCGTCATCGAACTCGCGCACGCGTCGCGGCAATCCGAACTTGCGGCATCGCGCGATGCGATGAAAATTCCACGCGGCGATCTTTACGAAGTGCGTTTGCGGCAAAATGGCGCCGACGCGTGGCTGCTGCTGTGGGGTACGTTCGACACGATCGAAGCGGCACGCTCCGCGCGCAGCGAACTGGCGCACGGCACCTCGACGACGGTCGGTTGGCCGCGCCGCGTGGCGCCGCTGCAAGCCGAAGCGCGCCGCGCTTCAGAATAGGCGAGACGTGCTGCGTCTCAAAACAGGATAGTGATGACCGATCACCGTTTTCTTCGCGCGTTGCGCCGCGAAACCGTCGACTGCACGCCGGTCTGGATCATGCGCCAGGCGGGACGCTACCTGCCCGAGTATCGCGCCACGCGTGCACGCGCCGGCAGTTTCATCACCTTGTGCAAGACGCCGGAATTGGCGTGCGAAGTGACGCTGCAACCGCTCGCGCGGTTTCCCCTCGACGCGGCGATCCTGTTTTCGGACATCCTCACCATTCCCGATGCGATGGGCTTGGGACTTTCCGTGCACGAAGGCGAAGGTCCGAAACTCGCGCATCCGGTTCGCTCGGCTGCGGACATAAAAAAACTCGCCGTCCCCGATCCGGAAACCGAACTGCGCTACGTGATGGACGCTGTGCGCCTGATTCGCCGCGAATTGGACGATCGTGTGCCGCTGATAGGTTTTGCCGGAAGCCCGTGGACACTGGCCTGCTACATGATCGAAGGCGAAGGCTCGTCCAGCTTCGCGCGCGCCAAGGCGCTGGCGTTGAACGATGCGCCGACGATGCATTCGCTGCTCGACGTGGTGGCGCGTTCCGTAGCGCGTTATCTAACCGCGCAGGCGGCGGCCGGCGCGCAGGCTCTGATGGTCTTCGATACGTGGGGCGGTTTGCTGTCGCCGGACATGTTCCGTGAATTCAGCCTGCGCTATATGTCGCAAATTGTACAAAGTATAAAAAGCGACAACGCCGCGCGGAACGTGCCGATTATCTTGTTCAGCAAAGGTGCGAACGGCCATCTGGAAACCTTGGCCGACACCGGCTGTACGGCGCTCGGCTTGGATTGGACGATTTCACTGGGCGACGCTCGATCACGCGTCGGATCGCGCGTGGCGCTGCAAGGCAACCTCGATCCCGCCACGCTGCACGCACATCCCGATACGATCCGCGCGGAAGTGAAAAAAACGCTCGACAGTTTCGGTCCGCATCCGGGCCATGTGTTCAATCTGGGCCACGGCATTACGCCGGATGTGAATCCGGATCATCTCAGTGTACTAATCGATGCGGTGCACGAGTTGAGCGCGAAGAATACTGTATGACTTGACAATTCCCAGCCTTCGATCGATTTGTTAAGCTTGTCCTTTCGCACAGGACTTGTGACATGCGCTACATCCTGATTTCGGTGATCGCATTATTTGCAACGACCGCCGCGCTTCGTGCGGAGACAAATTCCGATCCGATCGATCTGTCTGTTTCCTGGGATTTGTCACTGGATGCGGGTGGGCAAGTCGTATCGCTTCAGCCGGTCCCAAATGTGCGGGCAGATCGAGTTCCTCAAATTCGCGACCAGCTTGAGCATGCGATTCACGACTGGCGATTCGTGCCAGGTTCTTCGAACGGCCATCCTTCTGCGACGCAGACGCGGTTGTTCGTCGACATCTCGTTAATCCCTACCGGTGGCGACACATTTCGCATTCGCGTGAATCACGCGCACACCGGCGGATGGCTCGCGCATCTCACGCCGCCGAAATATCCGACGTCTGCGATAACGTCGCACCATGAAGGCAAAGTCATCGTTCAAGCGAGATACGACGGCAACGGCAAGATCATGACCGCGGAACTAAGTGAGAGCAGCGTCGGGATAGATCGCGCACTTGTGCAGGCGGCGATCGACAACGTGCGGCAGAGGACATACAAACCTGAACTCGTTGATGGTCGAGGTGTTCCTGGCGCGGTACTCACGCCTTTCTGCTTCACGCTTCAACTGGTCGGATCGGCACCACCGACGAACAAGTGCAAATGGTCGACAGCGGGCAAATACGACGACCTTGCTGACGGAGAATCATTCGCGCTGAATCCTGCGGTGAAACTGGAAACCGATGTGGAAGGAAAATTTCTTTAGCCCATAAAAAAGACCCGGGCGCGCAGAGGCCCTGGGTCTGCAAAACACTTGCAAGTTAGTGGTTGTTATCGTCGTACGGCCGCGTCTTGTAATGCGCGATCACGTAATCGTTGCGCTCATACGGTTTATCGGTATCAAGCTGAATCGTGACGCCGCCATTGCGCACATACGTGGCGCGGTCGGACGGCAGTGACGTACCCGATGTCCATGACCCGTCCGCCGTCTTCCAGTAGTAGACCTTCGTGTCCGGCGCAAAATAAATGTCGTGTCCGCCGTAATACACGTAGTTGTGCGTGGTCGTTGTGGTCGTCGTGCTCGTGGTCGAGCCGTCCGAGTTCATGCGCGTAGACGTCTCTCGAGACGTGCTCGGCATGTCCTTGTAGTGCGCTTGCACGTAGTCGTTGCGCTCATACGGCGTAGCGGTGTCGAGCGAGATATCGACGCCGCCCGAATTCACATAACGCTGCTGCTCGGCGGGGAGCACATTGGCGGAACGCCACTGGCCGTTTTCGTTCCAGTAATAGACCTTCGTATCCGGAGCGAAATAGATGTCGTGGTCTTTGTAGAAAACGTAATGATGCGTGCCGTTGCTGTCGACGACGACGTCGTCGGCGTGCGCAAGCGCCGGTAGCGCGGCGTCGAGCGCAAGCGCAAGGGCGGCGGTTTTGGCGATATTGCGATACTTTGTCATATTCATTTCTCCTTGGTTTTAGACAGGCGGAGACGGCATTTTTCGTGTTGCCGCGGAGGTCCAGACGTATCCACGTTCGTGACTTCCATCGTGATGCCGATGCGCGGCGACGACTCCGACTGACAGGCTAAGAGCCCGCGCATGAACTCGGTTTAAAACCAGGCAATAACATTTGAACGCGTTCAGTTAGGCGGCGTAACGTACGCGAGCGTGCGGTCTACCGCACCCAAAACTGAATGGCAGTAATGATGCATCGCGCGTCGCGCCGCGAGCGGTCTCAGGCCGGTTGCGCGACGGGCTGCACGAACGGGCTGATGTTCTCGGCGATGTAGTTGCGATCGACGCCGCGCAGGATGTTTTCGACGATATCGATGGCCGGCGTCGAATCGAATACGGCCGAATGAATGCTCTTGTCGTCGCGGTTGATGTACGCCGTGATGTCGAAATCGAACACGTTGTCCCACACGTTGTTGCGATCGGCCAATCCGCTGCGGCCGAGCCGGCGCGTACCGAAATGCTTCAGCCCCGCCGACATGCCGAGCACGGAGTCCAGCCCGGTGTACAAGGCGGCGATCCGATAACACAAGTTCGCCATCAGGCTGCCGTCGCTATCGACCGGCTTGTTCGTCTCGAACAGATCGTTGTCGATGTCGGCAGCAATAAGGACGAGCTGGTTGATCAGGCTTATCAGTTGCGGATCGTTCAATCGCTTCGACGCGGCGACGAGCGCTTCCTGCATCACGTAGCCGCCCATGCTGTGCGCGATGACGGAGATTTTGGCCTTGCACATTTTTTCCGGATCGTTCGTCGCTGCTGCGATGCGCTGTTTTTTCACGAGGTAGTCGTTGAGATCGACGAACAAGCCGGCGAGATCCGGCGCCGCATCGTGCGCTTCTTCGCGATCGGGCAAATAACCGGCGACGCTTCCTTTCGACGGCCATGAGAACAAGACCGCTTGCCCGAGATTCGCCGGCTCGATCAATCCGTTTTTCACTTCGAGATAATCGTCGACGGCATCCTGCCAGCCGACGTTGTAGCCGTGCACGAACAGGCAAACATGACTCTGCTGCTCATTCTGCGAATCCGGCAGCAACGGAAAGCTGTCGGCGATTTGCTTCAACTGCGCGATGAAAGCGGCGCGTGTAATTTTCGTCCACGTCGCCAATGTCTTCAGCGCATCGGGCTTCGTCGCCGCGCCGGCGGTGAAAAAAGCCAGCGTTCCCAAGTCGCCGCCGAGATTGTCGCCGTCGCGGTTGCGATTGCTGATCATCAGATACGGTTGCATGACTGATCCTCCGGGCCTGCGCCGATTCTAGACGCCTCGGACATCGCCCGACCGAGACATTCGTCAAGCATCGCACCGGTGATCGGCTTGCGCAAAAAGCCGTTCATTCCAGCGGCCAGGCACAATGCCTCTTCGTCGCCGACCGAGCGCGCGCTGACGCCGACCAGCGGCATGCGGCGAGCGTCGCCTTCGCGCGAACGCATCATGCGTGCAAGCGTAAGTCCGTCGACGCCCGGCAGGTCCAGATCGATCAGCGCGATGTCGAAATGCGATGTCTGCGTTTCCGCCAGCGCCGCCAACCCATTGACGACGTGAACGACGCGATGATCGCGCGCGCGCAGCAATCCAGCGATAACGGCGGCGACCGTCGCGTCGTCTTCGACCAGCAAGATATTTTGCGCGTTCGATGACACCAGCGGTTGCGCCACATCGCGTTGAAGCGGCGCCGCGATTTCCTGCAAAGGCAACGTCACGCGAAATCTGCTGCCGTCGCCGATCGCGCTCTCGACGTCGATGCGCCCGCCCATGTGCGCGACCAGTTCACTGCAAATCGCAAGTCCCAATCCGCTGCCGACGCGGCGTTGCGGACCATCCGCCTGTTCGAACCGTTTAAACAGACGTGCGCGTATATCGTCGGACATGCCCGGTCCGCTGTCTTTTATTTCAAGACAAATCCCGCCGCCCGCGCGAAAAAGGGCAATCGACACCGCGCCGCGTTCGCTGAATTTGATGGCGTTGTTCACGAGATTCAGAACGATCTGCTGGACGCGCACGCTGTCGCCGCGCACGAATCGCGGCGCGTCCGTTTCGATACGGACTGCGAATGCGAGACCTTTCGCTTCCGCGATCGGACGTTGCAGCGATTCGATGTCGCGCAGCAAGAGCTGCACATCGAACCGTTCGTCTTCGAGCTCGAATTTGCCCGCATCGATGCGCGCGAGATCGAGCGAATCGTTGACGAGTCGCAACAAGACGCGTCCGGAGTTCTGGATCGCTTCCGCGAAATTACGCTGCGCATCATCCAGCGATGTGCGCAGGAGAAGTTCCGTCATGCCCAGCACACCCGTCATCGGCGTGCGGATTTCATGACCCATCGTCGCGAGAAATTCCGACTTCGCCGTGTTCGCGCGCTCGGCGAATTCGCGTTGCTGCTGCGCAAGCCGGAATGCATGACGACGATCCAGCCGCTGCCGATACGTGCGGATGGACAACGCGGCAGCGAACATGAGAATGAGCGCATACGCCGCAAACGCCCACACCGTTCGCCATGGCGGCGGCGCCTGACCGATTTCGATCGGCGCCGACGCGGCGCTCCAAACGCCGCTCGCGTTGGCGGCGCGCACGCGCAATTTGTAATTGCCCGACGGAAGCTGCGAAAAATCGCGTTCGCCGCGGTTGCCTGAATCCGTCCAGCCGTTGTCGAAATTTTCGAGTTGCCATTGGTAGCGATTACCGGACGGATTCGCGTACGACAACGCGCGCGCATCGATTTTCAGATCGCGATCGCGCCATGTCAGGGCGATGGGACGGTTAGCGTCCAGCGTTATCGGATGGCCGTCGCGCGTGACGGTCGCACCGTCGACCACGAGCGGTGGCGGTTCGGTATTTTCGAGGACGCGAATCGGATCGAAACCGATGATACCGGCCAGCGTCGCGCCGAGAATCGTTCCGTCGTCGCGCTGCACGAGTACGGCGTCGTTGAACTCCGCACTGATCAAACCGTCTTGCGCGCCGAACGTGCGAAGTTGCTTCTTATCCGGATCGTAACGCCACAATCCGCGCGGACCGGCGACCCAGACGATGCCATCCGCATCCACTTGCATGCCGGTGAACGTCGCGCTTTGCCATCCGTCAGCGGCGGTGTAGCGCGCGATGCTCGTATAAGCGTCATGGCCGCATTTTTGCGGTGGACAGAAATGTTCGAGCGCGCCGTCTTCGAGCAGCCACAGCGAACCGTCGCGCGCGAACGCGACTTCGATCGCGGTGCCGTTCGGAATTCCTCGCAGTGGCTCAAACGAATCGCGCGCAGCATTGTAGCGATCGAGGCCGGCGGCGCTCGCCACCAAAAGTGCGCCGTCCGGATCGACGGCAATGCGATTGATGTCGTCGCTGCGCACGCCGTGCGCACCTTCTTCGTAGCGGGCTACGCGCAACGTCGTCAGATCGATGCGGTGCAAGCCGCGGCTGTTCGTCGATGCCCACATCGCGTCGGCCGTTTCCGCGAATGCGCTTACACCACCGCCAAGCGCGTCGTCGCGTTGCGCATCCACAGCGAGGTCGGTGAACGTGCCGTCGCTCAGGCGATAAATGCGCACGCCGGCAGCGTGACCCAGCCAAAGTCGTCCGCGCGAATCTTCCGTCGCCGCGAACAATCCTTTCGAGGACGGCGGCGCAAGATGTTCGCCGAACCGTTCGACGAATCCGGTCTTCGGATCGAGCCGATCGATGCCGCCCTCGAGATTGACCGCCCACACGCCGCCGCGCGCATCGACGCTCAAACCCAGCGCACGGTTCGCGCTCAGGCTGTGCGCATCGCTCGCGTCATGACGGAACAGACTGAAGTTGCGCCATAGCGGCGTGAGCTGCATCAAGCCGCCATCATCGCTGGCTATCCACAAATTGCCTTCGCGGTCGCACAGCATGTCGGCGACAAGGTTGCCGCTGATGCTGCCCGGCAACGTTTCGCTCGCGACGAATCCGGTGATGTTGCCCGCCGCATCGCGCCGGTTCACGCCATGTTGCGTTCCGATCCACAGCTCGTTCGCACGGTCGCGCGCGAAACTGAAAACGGCCTTGTGCGTCAGTTCGCTGCCTGCAACGAGCGACGCTTTCAGTGATGCGTCGATGCGAACCAGGCCGCGATTCGTCGCCGCGAGCATCGTTCCGTCGTCGTTCTGCGCGAGCTTGCGAACGTTGAGCCGGCCGGCATCGCTGCGGATTGCGCTGAAATCGACGTGGCCGTAGCGTCCGTTGCGGAATACATCCAGACCGTAGTCGCTGCCGAACCAGATGTCGCCGTTTGCACGCGTATAAATTGCGACGATTTTGTCGGAGACGAGGCTATTCGAATCTGCATCGTCGTGTTTCGCGTGTTCGAATGCCGCGCGCGACGCGGCATCGAACCGCAATCGATCGACACCGCTGCCGCCCGTGCCGAGCAACATCGAGCCATCCTGCGCTTGACCGATACTCCAGACGTCGTCGGCGACAAGACTATGCGCATTGACGGGATCGTTCGTGTAATGCGTGAAATTCTTCCGCGACGCATCGAGCACATCGAGCCCGTGCGATTCCAGTCCGCACCAGATGCGATCGTCACGATCGACGAAGATTGTCGTGACATCATCGCCGGCGATGGACGCCGCATCGGCCGCATCATGACGATAGATGTGAAATGCCGTGCCGTCGTAACGCGCGAGGCCGTCGACGGTCGCAATCCAGATGAAACCTTCGCGATCTTCGGCGAGCGCATGGACCGAACTCGACGGCAATCCTTCGGAGACGCCGAATTTCCTAAACAGCGGCGTGCTGCGCAACTCCGCAACCGTGCGCGGCGTTTGCGCG
>DATAVJ010000101.1:0-21630 GCA_036267795.1 Rudaea sp. | reverse complement strand
CCGGGCATCGTCGCGCGGACCGGATCGGGCGACAGTTCGTTCAGATGCACCGGCACCACACCCCAAGCACCCTGCACCATCACCTGCAGCCAGAACGCGCCGAGACCGAGCATCATGGGCGTGTCGCTGAATGCCCAAAGTTTGAGTATAGGCAACGACAATACCGCCGCGATGACGATGGCACGTTTGCGGCCGATCCGTTCGGACAGCGCGCCGAAGAACAGTCCGCCGACGATCGCGCCGATTGGCCCGATGACGGACAAACGCCCGGTGAGATCGGTACCGAATCCTTTTTCGATTTGCAGGAACAACGGATACAAATCCTGCGTGCCGTGACTGAAACAGTTGAACAGCGTCATCAGCACGATCATGAACAGCGCGCGCCCCCAATAACCTTTCATCGCGGCAAGCGGCTGGCGTTCGTGCGCGGGACGCGTTTGCGTGTGCTGCCACACCGGCGATTCGGGCACGGTCGAGCGGATGTACAGCACGAGCAGCGAAGGAATGAAGCCGACGATGAACATGCCGCGCCATCCGATGTGATCGAACAGGATCCAGAACAGCAACGCAGCCAGCAGGTTTCCGCAGGCATAGCCTTCCTGCAGCAGACCCGAAACGAAGCCGCGCGATTTTTCCGGAATGATTTCCATCGTCAACGACGAACCGAGTCCCCACTCGCCGCCCATCGCGAAACCGAACAGCAGACGCAGCACGAACAGGATCGTCAAATTCGGCGCGAATGCCGTACCCAATTCAAAGACGGAGAACAGCGCGACATCGAGCATCAGCATCGGGCGCCTGCCGTATTTCTCGGCGAGAAGACCGAAGACGAAAGCGCCGATGGGGCGCGCCAGCAATGTCAGCGTCACCGCGAAAATCACGTTTTCGCGGCTCACCTGAAAATCGGTGGCGATGGCTTTCGCCGCGAAAATCAGGATGAAGTAATCGAACGCGTCCAACGTCCAGCCGAGAAATCCGGCGATCACGACGTTGCGCTGCGCGGAAGTCATTGCCATGTGCATCTCCTCATCCCGTCTTGGCTGGGTCTCGACGGCGATTGTGTCGATGTTGCCCGGCTACGTCCCGCCGCAACGCACAACGTCCGATGAAGATAGTTTCATCCGATCTGCGCGGTGATTTTCGCGCGAATCTCATTTTCCTTGCGTTGGATTCGCGACATCATCGCAGTACGCCGCTTCGCGAGTTTCTGCGCGAGCAGATGCCGCTCGCTCGGCCCGGCACACGCCATGGCGAGTTTGCGGCGGTACTCGCAAAACCCCTCATAAGCCTGCAATACATGGCGTTGACCGCGCAACAGCAGTTCCAGGACGATCGCGTCGTCGAGCAGACCGATCACTTCGAGATCGTCAGGAATCATGTCTTCCGGATCGCTGAAATAAACCAACGTCTCGAGCACATGATTGCGCTGCGGCGGCGGCAAAGCCCAATCTTCGTCTTCGAGCATGAGAATGAAACGCTGCACAGCGCCGATTTGCTTGCGCACATACGCCGGCGCCCCGCCAATCGGCAAGGTGTTCAGCGCGTGCTTCGCCGCGTCGATCACGTCGCATTCGTCCACCTCGCGCAGCAGGCGTTTTTCGAACGCGGCGAGAAAGCGTTCCAGATCTTCCTGTTCCAATTCGATGGTGATGCGCATTACAGTTTCGGATTAGCCCATTGAAGTCATCGAACCGCAACACGCTGGCCGGAAGCTTAAGCGCGGCGGGCGGAAAAAATAACATACGGAGCCACTGCATGTACCGGATCAACTTCCGCATCGGCGCAATCGCCGCATTTATTTCGCTCGCAGCCTGCGCACACAGTCCGCAGACAGCGGCAACGGACGAATCGGGTCATCACGCCAGACGCGTCATTCTTTTCGTGTGGGACGGAATGCGGCCCGACTCGATCACCGAAGCCGACACGCCGAATCTGGCCGCGCTGAAGCACGCCGGCGCCTTCTTCAGCGACAACCATTCGAGCTATCCGACTTTCACGATGATGAACGCGGCCGCGTTCGCCACGGGATCGTTCTCCGGCAAATCGGGTTTTTACGGCAACTCGTTGTGGCGGCCCGGAGCGCCGGCACGCAGTTCGTCAGGCGAATCCGTCAACATGAACAATCCCGTGTTCACCGAAGACTACGGAATTCTCAGACAGCTCGACCGCAATCAGGACGAACATTTGCTCCTCGTCCAAACACTGCTGCAAACGGCGCAGAAAGCCGGTCTCATTACTGCCGCCATCGGCAAATCCGGGCCCGCTTTCATGCAGGATTATAAGACCGGAGGCATGGTGATCGACGAAAAAGCCGTCTTTCCGCTGTCATTCGCCAAAGAACTTCAGGCCGCGAAAATCCCGTTGCCGGAAAATGCGCCGTTCGCCTATCGAAACGGCGAATTGAAACTCGCCGCCGACAACGGCGACCCGACATTCAACCTGCCGCTCGTGCATCTGGACGACCGCGTGACGCCAAATCCCGCCGACGACCACGGCGCACCCCCGACCAAGGCCAATCAGTATTTGATGTCGGTATTTCTCGACTATATCCTGCCGAAAAAACATCCGGATGTGTCCGTCGTCTGGCTGCGCAACCCGGACAGCACGGAACATCCGTACGGCGTCGGTTCGCCGAATTATCATCTCGCACTGAAGGCGCAGGACGAACTGTTCGGCAAACTTCAGGCACGGCTCGCCGAACTCGGCATGGACAAGGACACCGACCTGATCGTCGTTTCCGATCACGGACACAGCAATGTTTCCGGACCGCTCGATCTTTTCCCGTTGCGCAAAGTGGAAAATGGAAAAATGGGAGAAGTGGATAATGCGCGGGGATTTTCCGTTTCCGGCGACATCCGCCTCGCCGACGAATTGAGCATGGCAGGCATCCATGCCTACGACGGCGCGGGCTGCGGCTACGATCCGGTGATGTCCGGCATCCTCGCCGACGGCACGCAGCTGCATCCCGATAAAACCGACGGCCACTGCGAACGCGCAAGCACATACACCACACCCGGCTACGAACTGCTGCATCCGTTCCTGCCACGCGAAGCCTTCGTCGTCGTCGCCAACGGCGGCAGCGATTACCTGTATCAACCGGAACACGATCCGGATCGCATCCTCCGCGCCGTTCGTTTCCTGCAAAGTCACGAGGAGTTCGGCGCGATCTTCGTCGATGAACGCTATGGCGCAATTCCGGGCACGCTGCCGCTGTCTCTGGTGCGTCTGGAAAATGCCGAAGGCCGCAATCCCGACATCGTCGTCGGCTACACCTTCGACGAACACGCGGTGATCCAGGGCATGCCCGGCATCGAATTCGAAGGCGTTTCCAACTTCATCAGCCACGGCATGCACGGCAGCTTCAGCCCGATCGACGTGCATAACACACTGATCGGATCCGGACCCGACTTCACCACCAACTTCGTCGACCAACTACCGAGCGGCAACGTCGACGTCGCACCCACCATCGCGCATATTCTTGGCCTCACGATGCCGCAAGCCGACGGACGACCACTGCTCGAAGCGGTGCGCGGTTCGAAAGATTCGTCGTGCTCCGCGACACCGCAAACGATCCGTCCCGAGCAGCCTGCAACAGGTTTGACCATCCAATCTCCTGTAGGCGCGAACACCGGCAAAACAACGTACAACTTCGATCTGCAGATCAAGGAACTGCATTGCCGCGATAAAACCTACAGGTATTTCGATTGGGCCAAGGCGGTCCGAAATTGATGCTTGCATTCCAAATTGGAAATACGTACATTTGTACGTATGCGCGATATCGACCTCACCGCCAACCAACACCGGGTCCTGGAATGCATCCGGGATTATCTGGATCAAAACGGTGTGGCGCCAAGCCTGCGCGAAATATCGGAATATCTTGGACTTAGCAGCCATTCCTCAGCCCAGGACTACGTCGAAACCCTGATCCGAAAAGGTGCGCTGGAACGCCTCCCTCAACACCGCGGCCTGCGTCTGGCGCAACGCTCAAGGCTGCCGGCGGCAAATTCGCTTCCCCTCGTCGGGCGCGTTGCCGCCGGCAGCCCCATCATGTCCGAAGGCAACATCGAGGCGAACTACAGCGTCGATCCAACACTATTTAAACCGCGCGCGGATTTCCTCCTGCGCGTCGTCGGCTTGAGCATGCGCGACGCCGGCATCATCGACGGCGACCTGCTCGCCGTGCACCGCACACAGGATGCCGAAGATGGACAAATCGTCGTCGCTCGGCTCGACGACGAAATCACCGTCAAGCGTCTTAGACATCGTCGCGGACATTTGCTGTTGCTACCTGAGAATCCGGACTTCGAACCGATCGAAGTCGATTCGCATCGCATCGACAGCTTCGCAATCGAAGGTCTTTACGTCGGCATCATCCGGCAACACTGACATGAGCGCTGTCATCTCATCCGCGCTCGACGCGGTTCTCCAACATCCCGGCATCTGGCGCCGTTCCGCATCCGCGCAGCCGCATGTGCGCGCGTTGTCGACCGGAAATGCCGAACTCGACGCCATGCTGCCCGGCGGCGGTTGGCCGTGCGGCGCCGTGAGCGAAATTTTGTTCGAGTACGACGGCGTCGGCGAATTGTCATTGCTGATGCCGGCGTTGGCGGATATTACGCAACGCGGGCAGCGCGTCGTCTTCGTCACGCCGCCATACATTCCCTATGCACCCGCCCTCGCCGCGCATGGCGTGGATTTGCGCTACGTCGTGCAGATCGATGCGAACCCCACCGAAGGCGCATGGAGCGCTGAGCAATGTTTGCGCTCCGGCTCGTGCGGCGCCGTGTTGAGCTGGCTTCCCATCGCCGACTACACGCTGCTGCGCCGTCTGCAACTTGCCGCCGAAAGCGGCGATGCGTTGGCATTCGTGTTCCGTCCCGCGAAAGCCGCTTCGAAAACCAGCCCGGCCGCGTTGCGTCTGCAACTGCACACCGATGCCGAGCAGACCGACATCGAAATCCTCAAATGCCGCGGCAATCTCGATCGCCGCCGCCCTGTCCGCTTGCGATGTCATACGTGAATTAAAAAACACCGCCTCATGTTTTGAGACGCGCTGTGTTTATTTTGATTCACGCATTCAACCGACGGCATCGACATGCTCTGGGCTTGTCTTCATTTTTTCGATCTCCCGCTACGCGCCGTGTTCGAGGAGAGCGAACGCAATGGACTTTGCGCCGTCGTCGAAGGCCCTCGCCAGCGTCAGCACATCTTCATGGCGAACGCGGCTGCGCAGGACGCCGGTGTCCGTTCCGGCCAGCCTCTCGCGGCGGCGCGCGCGATCTGCGCAAACGTGCAAGCGCGCGCGCGCGACATCGCCGCCGAACAACGCTTGCTGAAAAGTCTCGCCGCATGGGCCTATCGATTCAGCAGCCAGGTCAGCATCGGCGAACCGGATACGTTGCTGATCGAAGTCGGCGCCAGCCTGCACCTGTTCGGCGGCTGGCCGAAACTGGAACAGCGCCTGCGCAAATCGCTGGCACGCATCGGCTACAAACCGTCGCTTGCCGTCGCGCCGATTCCCGCCGCCGCGCGCGTGCTCGCCGTTCATGGCGACGATTACTTCATCGATAAACCCGACCCGATGCTGACCGCACTCGGCTATGTGCCGATCTCGCACAGCGGATTGACCGACAATTCGATCTCGCTTTTGTACAACGTCGGTTTGCGCACGCTGCGCGACGTGTTCGCACTGCCGCGCCCTGAACTCACACGCCGCATCGGTCCGAAAGAAATCGATCTGCTCGATCGCATGCGCGGCCTGAAAAGCGATTTGCTGACGCTGTACGAACCGCCGGCCTTTTTCCATAACCGCATCGAACTCGACGATCGCGTCGAAGCATGGCCGCCGTTATTGTTTCCGCTGCGCCGGCTATGCGGCGAACTGTCGCTATTCCTCACCGCGCGCGACGGCGGCGTTCAACACTACGAAATCGTACTCGATCACGAAGACCGTACGACGACGCGCATCCTCATCGAACTGCTCACGCCGCAACGCGATGCGAAAGCGCTCTATGAACTCGCGCGCAGCCGGCTCGAACATGCACAGTTGACGCAGCCGGTCTGCGGCATCGCCGTCTTCGCGAAAGATTTACCGGAATTGCGTCCGCGTCATAAAGATCTATTCGAACCGCGCCGCGAGCAAGGTCTGGATTGGCCATCGCTTATCGAACGATTGCGCGCGCACCTGGGCGATGCGTCCGTGCGCGGACTCGCCGGAGTCGCCGATCACCGCCCCGAACGCGCATGGAACTTCGACGACAAATCCCTCGCATCGCCGCCGCGCGTGTCGCAATCGATCACGCGATTGTCGCCGCGACCGCTTTGGCTGCTGCGGCACATCATCCCGCTGCGCAGCGCATCGACACGCATCCTGGCCGGCCCCGAACGTATCGAAAGTGGCTGGTGGGACGGCGCCGACATGCGTCGCGACTACTACGTCGTGCAAACCGGCGAAGGCCAGCGCGCGTGGGCGTTTCTCGCATCTGGAAGTAAAGACGGCTGGATGCTGCACGGGTGGTTCGCGTGAGCCGTCACACCGAATGGCCGAAACGATTCGGCAAACATCTGGAGATCGACGGCAACCCGCGCGAGATCGGCGAGCCTTCGGAACGCGCGCTGAAACGTATCGAAAAACAAGAATGCCTCTCACAGGGTCTTCCACCCTTTCGCGACACGAAAAGAAAAAGCGGGAATCCGACACCTTTTACTCCCTCTCCCCCGCCCGCGGGGGAGAGGGTTGGGGTGAGGAGGAAGCGTCTCGAACTGCCGGAACGGCACGTCGATGCCGAGCGCCTCCCCCTCACCCCAGCCCTCTCCCCCGAGCAAGCTCAGGGGAGAGGGAGTGGTTATGCCGAATTGCATTGTCTTTCCAATTTCAGTTTCCAGCGCGGCGCTTCGCATGCAGAGGAATTGTTCGATCGCGCCGAAAAACTCGGCTACGCGGCATTGGCGATCACCGACGAATGCTCTTTGTCCGGCATCGTGCGCGCGCTCGATGCCGCCAAAGGTTTGAAGGTCAAACTCATCGTCGGTACCGAAGTGCGGCTGGCCGACGGAATCAAGCTCGTGATTCTGGCGACCACGCAATACGGCTATTCGGATATCTGCAAACTCATCACCACCGGACGCCGCTGCAGCGAAAAAGGCGAATACCGGTTGACGCGCGAAGACGTCGAACAACTCGGCGGGGACGTGCGCATTCTCTGGTCGCCGGGTTCGCTCGCCAATGCGGATGCGGCCGTCGTCGACAACGCAGCAAAGTGGATAAAGCAGCATTTTTCCGGACGCGCCTGGATCGCTGTCGAACTGCATCGCGGACCGGACGACGAAGCCGAACTGCAACGTCTGCGCGATCTCGGCCAAACGCACGATTTGCGGCTCGTCGCCGCGGGCGACGTCCACATGCACATCCGCGCACGCCGCGCATTGCATGACGTACTGACCGCCATTCGCCTCGGCAAAACGGTTGCCGAAGCCGGTGATGCGTTGTTTCCGAATGGCGAACGCCATCTGCGCACGAAGAAACTGCTTGCGAAAATTTATCCCGCCGATCTGCTCGAAGAAACGGTTCGCATCGCCGAACAAGTCGAATTCGATCTGGGCAATTTGAAATATACCTATCCGCACGAACTCGTGCCGCAAGGCCTGACGGCCATCGCTCATCTGCGCGATCTCACCGAAAAAGGAATGCGTCGTTTTTGGCCCAGAGAAATCCCGACGAAGGTGCGCGAGCAAGTGGAAAAGGAACTTGCACTGATCGAGGAACTGAAGTTCGAACACTTCTTCCTTACCGTCGAGGACATCGTGCGCTGGGCGCGCAAGCAATTGATCTTGTGCCAGGGCCGCGGCTCGTCGGCGAATTCCGCAGTGTGCTATTGCCTCGGCATCACGGCGATCAGTCCGGAAACCGGCAATCTGCTGTTCGAACGATTCCTTTCGCGCGAGCGCAACGAACCGCCGGATATCGACGTCGATTTCGAGCACGAACGCCGCGAGGAAGTGATCCAGTACGTCTTCAATAAATATGGACGCCACCGCGCCGCACTCGCGGCGACGGTGATCAGCTATCGCGGCAAGAGCGCAACACGCGACGTCGGCCGCGCGCTTGGGCTTCCGGACGATGCGCTCGATCAGTTGACATCGATGTTCTCGCGCGTGTCGAGCAATGCATCGTTCGACCACGAACTGCGCGACCGCGGTTTCGATCCCGATAGCCTGGTGATGAAGCAGCTCAAGGCGCTGGTGCGGCGGTTGATCAAATTCCCGCGCCACCTGTCGCAGCACGTCGGCGGTTTCGTCATCTCCGATCAACCGCTGCATCATCTCGTGCCGATCGAGAACGCAGCGATGCCGGAGCGCACGATCATCCAGTGGGACAAGGACGATCTGGAATCGATGACGCTCCTGAAAGTCGATTGCCTCGCGCTCGGCATGCTGACGTGCATTCGCAAATGTTTCGACTTGCTGAAGCAGCGCGATGTCGCCGATTTTATGCTGCACACCGTGCCGCAGGATGACGTACCGACCTACGACATGATCTGCCAGGCCGACACGATGGGCGTATTCCAGATCGAATCGCGCGCGCAGATGTCGATGCTGCCGCGCCTGCGACCGCGCACGCTGTACGACCTCACCATCGAAGTCGCCATCGTTCGCCCCGGTCCGATCCAGGGACACATGGTTCATCCGTACTTGCGCCGGCGCAAAGGACTCGAAGCAATCGATTACCCGCAATCGGAGTCCGAAAGAAAAGCAGGCGATGGCTCATCGCAAGTGAAAGACGTGCTCAGCCGCACGCTGGGCGTGCCGATCTTTCAGGAACAGGTGATGAAGCTCATCCAGGTCACCGCCGGATTCACGCCCGGCGACGCCGATGAACTGCGCCGTGCAATGGCGGCATGGAAACGCAAAGGCGGTCTGGAGAAATTCTACGACCGCATCAGAGACGGCATGCTGTCGCGCGGATACGAGGAATCGTATTTCGAGCGCATCTTCGAACAGATCAAAGGCTTCGGCGATTATGGGTTCCCGGAATCGCACGCCGCGAGTTTCGGCTTGCTCGCCTACGTGTCGTCGTGGCTCAAATGCCATCATCCGGCTGCGTTCACCTGCGCGCTGCTCAACTCGCAGCCGATGGGTTTCTATCAGCCGTCGCAACTCATTCAAGATGCGCAGAAACATGGTGTCGTCGTGCGTCCCGTCGATGCCACGATCAGCACGTGGGATTGCGCACTCGAACCCAGCGCCATTAACGACAAACCGGAACTTCGGCTTGGCTTGAGATTATTGAAAGGCATGTCCAAAGACCTCGCGCAGCGTCTCGTCGATGCGCGCAACGAAAGACCTATCGCCGACGTCGCCGACATGACGCGCCGCGCTCATGTCACCGCCAAAGAACGTGCATGTCTTGCCGATGCGGGCGCACTGCGCAGTTTGAGCGAGCACCGTCATCGCGCACGCTGGGAAAGTGCCGGCGCCGAATTGCCATTGCCCATATTGGCCAATTCGAGCATCGACGAACAATCCATCATGATTCGACCGCCTTCGTTGCGCGAAGACGTAATGAACGATTACGCCCGTCTCGGTCTCTCGCTGACGATGCATCCGCTCGCGTTGATTCGTCCCGAACTCAAACGCCGCCGCGTCATCGCCGCACGCGCTACATCCGACACAAAGAACAACGGACGCCGCATGCGTTGCGCGGGACTCGTCACTGTCCGCCAACATCCCGGTACAGCCAAGGGTGTCATCTTCGTCACGCTGGAAGACGAAACCGGCCAGGTGAACGTGGTCGTGTGGAAGACGCTCGCGCAAGAGCAGCATCGCGTTCTTCTCGAATCGTCCGTCATGGCCGTCGATGGAACGTTGCAAGCCAGCGATGGCGTGTTTCACCTGATCGCCGAACGGCTGCACGACTACAGTGGTTTGCTGCCGAAGATCCGTTTCGAATCGCGCGATTTCCATTGACTCGCGATCGTTGAAATCGCCTGACCAGCCTCCATCTACTGTTTCGATGGCGCAGCGCCGCAATTTCCTGTACAGTGCGCGCCGCTACACCACTCTGCGCAGGATGTGCAGAACGCCGACAGGACATCGGCAATGCGTCGACCCCCCGTTTTTCCCTTAAGGCTCAATCGACTGCGAGCATCGCTCGCTCGGCCCGCCTGCACCACTCGGTCCCGACGCACAAACCGGCACGCGCTCACGCGCGCATCGGACTCACTTGCGGCGCGGTTGGCTGGGAACGCTGCTACATCAACACCTTGTTCTTGACGAACAACGCGCATTCGTGCGCGCGGCTCGTATCCAAGGTTTTCTAGGAGCGTTTTAAATGTCTTTCGATTCTCTCGGGCTGTCGCCCGCTTTACTGCGCGCGCTGTCCGATCAGGGCTACACCGAGCCCACCCCCATTCAGGCCGCGGCGATTCCGACGGTTCTTGCGGGCCGCGATATTCTCGCCGGCGCACAAACCGGCACCGGAAAAACGGCCGCGTTCGCGCTGCCGCTCATCGAGCGTCTTTTCACCGACACCACACCGCCGAACGGCAAACGCAAACCGCGCGCGCTGATCCTCACACCCACGCGCGAACTCGCCGCGCAGGTGCACGAAAGCATCCGCACCTACGGCAAGCATCTGCGCATTTTCAGCACCGCCATTTTCGGCGGCGTCAGCATGGGTCCGCAGATGGACGCCTTGCGTCGCGGCCTCGATCTCATCGTCGCCACACCGGGGCGCTTGATGGATCACATGGAACGCCGCACCGTCGATTTGTCCGGCATCGAGATCCTCGTGCTCGACGAAGCCGACCGCATGCTCGACATGGGATTCATGCCGGCCATCCAGAAAATCCTCGGCACGTTGCCGAAGAAACGCCAGACGTTGCTGTTCTCCGCCACGTTCGCCGACGAGATCAAGAAACTCGCCGGTCAGTTCATGCGCGATCCGGCCGAGATTCAAGTCGCCGCGCGCAACGCCATCGCCGCCACGATCACGCACCGCGTGCATCCGGTCGACGGCGCGAAGAAACGCGACGCGCTGTTCCATCTTCTCGCCGCCGACAGCCGCCGTCAGGCGCTCGTCTTCAGCCGCACCAAACACGGCGCGGACAAACTGGCGACGTTCCTGGAGAAAGGCGGATTGCGCACGGCCGCGATTCACGGCAACAAGAGCCAAGGCGCGCGCACGCGTGCGCTGAAAGATTTCAAAGGCGGCAAGGTGACGATTCTCGTTGCGACCGACATTGCCGCGCGCGGACTCGACATCGACCAACTGCCCATCGTGATCAACTACGATTTGCCGATGGTCGCCGAGGATTACGTGCACCGGATCGGCCGCACCGGCCGTGCGGGCGCTGAAGGTTTGGCCGTTTCGCTCGTGGCGCATGACGAAGCGCATCTGCTGCGCGACATTCGCCGCATGCTCAAGCAGGACATCCAGATCGAGACGATCGCCGGATTCGAACCGAGTTCGCCGCTCAATCTCGATTCGAACCGCTCCGGGCCGGGTCGCAGCCAGCCATCAAATCGTCCGCGAAATCCGAATCACGCGCGCCGACCGCACGCCGGCAACAACTCGAACGCCAAGCCGCACGCCGCTGCCAACAAGCAGCATCGTCAATGGCGCGGCAACCGCGACGCGCGCAAAGCATAAAAAAATACAGCTTGCGAAAGCGGTGATCGCGCGCTGGGAGGCGCGCGGTCCGCAGTCAGCATCAGGGGCGTGCTGTCTGCGGACAACACCCTAGGTGAACGTAGAGGCGTTTTTTGGTGACTTTTTGTCGCCTGACAAAAAGTTACCCGCTGGCCGCAGGACAGCGGAAGCCTTTGCTTCACCATACACATCAAAGCAAAGTCACTGGATTCCGGCTTTCACCGGAATGACGCGCCAACAGCGTCAGCGCTCCTGATCCGTCGGCCGAATCAAAATCTCATTGACATTGACGTGCGGCGGCTGCGACGCGACATACACCACCGCATTCGCAATATCCTCCGGCTGCAACTGCCGCACCGACTCCGCCCACGCGTCGATCGTCTTCTTCGTCGTCGGATCCGGAATGTGATCGCGCAATTCCGTGGCGACCAGTCCCGGCTCGATCACGCAGACGCGGATCTTGTCTTTCTGCACTTCGCGACGCAGCGCTTCGGAAAACGCGACGACACCGAACTTGCTCGCTGAATATCCAGCACCCGCAGGATTGGCGATGCGACCCGCCGTCGACGAGATGTTGATGATGTCCCCGCCCCCGCGCTTGCGCATGCCGGGCAGCGCCGCCTGCGACGACACCATCAGCGCCAGCACATTCAATTCCAGCATGCGCCGCCAATCGGCCGGATCGGATTCGGCGACCGGCGACAACAGCATCACGCCCGCGTTGTTGACGAGGATATCCAGACGTCCAAACTTTTTCTCGGTTTCGGTGACGATGCGCTTGTTGTCGGCCTCAGTCATCAGATCGGCTTCGATGGCGTGTGCCTTGACGCCTTCCTTTTCCAGATCGCGGACGAGCGCATCGAGACGATCCACCCGGCGCGCAGTTACCACGACATCCGCGCCGGCGGCGGCAAGTGCGCGTGCCGTCGCGTCGCCGATTCCAGAAGACGCGCCGGTTACCAATGCGACTCGACCGGACAATGATTTGCTCATGATTCAATCTCCTTTTGTTTGCAATTCCTGACGCGGTTCAATGTTCGCGCGGCAACTCGAGTTCGGCGACGCGGCCTTTCAAACGCGGACCCAGATAACAATGGGTTCCGACCGGCACCAATCCAGCCGCCTCGAATTCTTTCAGATACCACGCCGGCGAGCGCGGAACGAAACCGAGTTTATCGCCTTCCGGCGCGTCTTTCGACGTGAACAGTTCCAGAAATGCGACACCGTCGAGCATGTCGGCGATGCCGCTCAATCCGCGCTGCAATTCCGCGTTGCGAACGTAGTGAATCGTATCCGAGCAGACGATCAGATCGAATGCGCGATCGAAGCGCAATTCGCCGAGATCGCCGAACGTGGCCAGCCGCAGATTTCGCGAGCGTCCATAACGCTGCACGACATATTCGCTGCTGTCCAAACCGAGATATTCCACGTTCGGACGCAATCGCCGCAGCGGCGCGCGCCACACGCCTTCGCCGCATCCGACATCGAGAACATTCACGATCGGACGCGCCAGATAATATTCCGTCATCGCGACGGCGAGCGAGACTTTCCTTTCGAGCTCACGCTTCGAACTGACGCTGTGATCGGGATGCCGATACCACTTGTCGAAGTACGCGCGGTCGTAACGTTTCGGCATTCAGCGCAGCGATGCGTTGATCTTGTCCAGCATCGCCTTTCCAGGACTCAACGCTTTCGCATCGAATCGATTGAGCGGTACGTCGCTCGTGTTGAAATGTTCGTGCAAGTCTTGCGCGTCGGGGTCGACATAGAGAAGCCCGGTCACCACCTCGCCTTTCGCTTGCCGTTCATGCACGTAATTCATCGCGGCGATCCGATCGTGCGGATCGTAACTCGCGTGCAGTTTTCGGAGACGAACGACGGAGCCGTCATGTTGCGTCACGTCAACGAGTTCGCCTTCCGCATAGTCGACCACGATCTCGGCGCGCACGTCGATGAAATCGAGACGATTCGCCGCCTCGTTGTGCTCGCGCACGTATTCGTAACTCTTCGTGCTGCCGGGATGATTGTTGAATGCCACGCACGGGCTGATCACGTCGATGAACGACGCGCCTTTGTGCTTGATCGCGGCTTTGATGATCGGAACCAGTTGCGGTTTGTCGCCGGAAAATCCGCGCGCGACAAAACTGGCGCCGAGTTGCAGCGCGAGTCCGACCATATCGAGCGGACTATCCGTATTTGTCACGCCTTTCTTGGACTTCGATCCGAGATCAGCGGTTGCGGAGAATTGACCTTTGGTCAATCCATACACGCCGTTGTTCTCGACGATGTACGTCATGTTCACGCCGCGGCGGATCGCGTGCACGAATTGCCCGATGCCGATCGATGCGGAATCGCCGTCCCCGGAAACACCCAAATATAAAAGTTCGCGATTGGCCAGATTCGCACCCGTGAGAACGGATGGCATGCGTCCGTGCACCGTGTTGAATCCGTGCGACTGGCCGAGAAAATAATCCGGCGTTTTCGAACTGCATCCGATGCCTGACAATTTCGCGACGCGATGCGGTTCTATATCCAATTCCCAACATGCCTGAATGATCGCGGCGGAAATCGAATCGTGTCCGCATCCCGCGCACAGCGTCGATATTTTTCCCTCGTAATCGCGGCGCGTGAAGCCGCGCGCATTGCAACCCAGCGTCGGATGATGAAGTTTCGGTTTCGCGATGTACGTCATGAGCGCGCCGCCTTTCCGGATTCGATCGAAACGACTTTCAGGTTCTGCATCTCTTTGCCGATGGCAGCGCCGATAAAGCGCGCCGTGATCGGCGCGCCTTCGTAATGCAGGACGGGTATGAGCTTCGCGGGATCGATACCGAATTCGTTGACCACGAGCGAACGCAATTGCGCGTCGCGATTCTGTTCCACGATGAATACTTTGTCATGCGCGGCGATGAAATCGGCGACGGAATCGGGAAATGGAAACGCGCGCACGCGCAAGGTGTCGAGGTGCAATCCGTCTTCTTCGAGCGCCACGATCGCCTCGTCCATCGCGGGGCTGGTCGATCCGTAATAGATCGCTCCGTAACGCGTCTTGTGCGGTGCGTGCCTGACGATCGGCTGCGGAACGAGCGCTTTCGCGCTGTCGAATTTTTTCAGCAGGCGCTCCATGTTGTACATGTAATCCAGTCCGCGCTCAGAATAGCGTGCGTAAGGATCGCGCGAAGTGCCGCGCGTGAAGTACGCGCCCTTGCTGGGATGCGTGCCGGGATAGGTGCGCCACGGAATGCCATCGCCGTCGACGTCTTTGTAGCGTCCGAAATCCTTGCCCGCTTCGAGTTCTTCCGCCGTCATCACTTTGCCGCGATCGTACTCGCGCGATTCGTCCCATTCGAACGGTTTGGACAAACGATGATTCATGCCGATGTCGAGATCGGTCAGCACGAAAATCGGCGTTTGCAAACGGTCGGCGAGATCGAAGGCCTGCGCGGAGAAATCGAAACATTCACGCGGATCTTCTGGAAGCAACAGCACATGTTTCGTGTCGCCGTGCGATGCATAGGCGCACGCGAGCACATCCGATTGTTGTGTGCGGGTCGGCATGCCGGTCGATGGTCCGCCGCGTTGGACGTCGATGATCGTGATCGGAATCTCCGCGAAATACGCGAGACCGATGAATTCGTTCATCAGCGAAATGCCTGGGCCGGATGTCGTCGTGAATGCACGCGCGCCATTCCAGCCTGCGCCCACCACCATTCCCGCCGATGCGATTTCGTCTTCCGCCTGCACGATGGCGAATTTGTTGACGCCCGTGTCCGGATCGACACGATATTTCATGCAGTATTTCTGGAACGCCTCGGCCAACGACGACGACGGCGTGATCGGATACCACGCGCATACCGTGGCGCCGCCGTAGACGCAGCCCAACGCCGCCGCGGCGTTGCCTTCGACGAAGATACGGTCGCCGACGGCGTCCGCGCGCTTCACCTTGAGCCCGATTGGCGCAAGATTGTTTTTTGCATGATCGCGGCCGAGATGCAGCGCTTTCACGTTGGAATCGAGCAGTTTTTCCTTTCCTTTGTATTGCTCGGTGAAAAGTTTCTCGATTTCGGCCGTTTCGATATCGAGCAGCGCCGACAGCGCGCCGACGTACATGATGTTCTTGAACAGTTGCCGCTGCCGCGCATCGGCATAAGTGCGGTTGCAGATCGCCGTGAGCGGCATGCCGATGAGGTTGATGTCGTCGCGGAATTTCGATGACGGCAACGGCCGCGTGTTGTCATAGAAAAAATAACCGCCGGGCTCGAGCTCTTTGACATCCGCGTCCCACGTCTGCGGATTCATCGCCACCATCAGATCGATGCCGCCGCGACGGCCGAGCCAGCCGCGTTCGGTCACGCGCACTTCGTACCACGTCGGCAAACCTTGGATGTTCGACGGAAAAATATTGCGCGGACTCACCGGCACGCCCATGCGCAGGATCGCCTTCGCAAACAGCTCATTCGCCGACGCCGAACCGGAACCGTTGACGTTAGCGAACTTAACGACGAAATCGTTGATGGCTTCGATCGGCTTCATGCCGAGAGCACTCCGCTCGCTGTCATTCCCGCGAACGCGGGAATCCAGTGCCTTTGATCTTTCTGCACCTTGTTTGTGAAAAGAAAAGTCGCTGGATTCCCGCTTTCGCGGGAATGACGAGCAAAAGGAAAGCCGCACATTATGCCGCCTCCTTCTTCGTCGGCTTGTGACAGCCCGGTCCCGCGTGCGTCATGTCGAGCAGGAATTTGCGCATGTCCCACGCGCCGGTCGGGCAACGTTCGGCGCACAGGCCGCAATGCAGGCAGACGTCTTCGTCTTTCACCATCACGCGGCCCGTTTTGAGCGCGTCGGAGACGTAAAGGTCTTGGGTGAGATTCAACGCGGGCGCGGTGAGACGCGTGCGCAGATGCGCTTCGTCGCCGTTCGCGGTGAAGCTGATGCAATCCATTGGACAAATATCGACACACGCGTCGCACTCGATGCAGACATCTTTGCTGAACACGGTTTCCACATCGCAATTGAGGCATCGCTGCGCCTCATTGAACGCCGTTTCCGCATCGAAGCCGATTTCGACTTCCATTTTTATACTTTTCAGCGTTTTCTCTTTTTCGCGCCACGGCACGGCATAACGAAGGTCGTTGGAGATATCGTTGTCGTAGCTCCATTCGTGAATGCCCATCTTCTGCGAGATGAGGCTTGCCATCGGATCGGGGCGCACGTGGATGTCTTCGCCGTTGAGCATCTTGTCGATCGATATCGCCGCATCGTGCCCGTGTGCGACGGCCCAGATGATGTTCTTCGGACCGAACGCCGCATCGCCGCCGAAAAAGATTTTGGGATGGCTGGATTGCATCGTCACCTTGTCGACGACGGGCATATCCCACTCGTTGAACGTAATGCCGACATCTCGTTCGATCCACGGGAACGCGTTCTCCTGACCGACCGCGATCAGTACGTCATCGCACTCGATCAGTTCATCCGGCTCGCCGGTCGGCACAAGCTGGCGACGGCCTTTCGCGTCTTTTTCCGCGCGCACTTTTTCGAACGTCATGCCGATGAGTTTTCCGTCGCGATGTTCGAACGTTTTCGGCACCATGAAATTGAGGATCGGAATGCCTTCGTGCATCGCGTCTTCTTTTTCCCACGGCGACGCTTTCATTTCGTCGAAACCGGAACGCACGATGACTTTCACGTCGTCGCCGCCAAGACGGCGCGACGAACGGCAGCAGTCCATCGCCGTGTTGCCGCCGCCGAGCACGATCACGCGGCGGCCGATTTTCTTGATGTGTTCGAAGTAAACCGATGCGAGCCAATCCAGGCCGATGTGGATGTTCGCCGCGGCTTCTTTGCGTCCCGGCAGATCGAGATCGCGTCCGCGCGGCGCGCCGCTGCCGACGAAAATCGCGTCAAAATCTTGCGCCAGCAATTCGCGCATGGAATCGATGCGCGAGTTGCCGCGAAAGTCGACGCCGAGATCGAGGATGTATCCCACTTCCTCGTCGATCACTTCTTCGGGCAAACGAAACCGCGGCACTTGCGTGCGCATGAATCCGCCGCCTTTTTGTTCGGCTTCGAACACGACGACGTGATAACCGAGCGGCGCGAGGTCGCGTGCGACCGTCAGCGACGACGGCCCAGCGCCGACGCAGGCGACGCGTTTGCCGTTGCGATGCACGGCAGGCTTGGGCATGCGCGCGCGAACGGCGGCGTTGTCCTTGTTGTCGGCGGCCACCCGTTTGAGGCGGCAGATGGCGACCGGTTCGGGCTTGCCGCTGTTGTTCTCTTCGACACGTCCGCGCCGGCATGCCGGTTCGCACGGGCGGTCGCAGGTGCGGCCGAGAATTCCGGGAAACACATTGGATTTCCAGTTCACGAGATACGCGTCGGTGTGTCGGCCGGCGGCGATCAGGCGGATGTATTCGGGAACCGGCGTGTGTGCGGGACAAGCCCACTGGCAATCGACCACTTTATGGAAGTAGTCGGGAACGCGAATATCGGTAGGCTTCACCCATCCCTCCGCGAGTAGCAATCACATCGAGTCTACTCGGCGCGTGTATGTCTGAGAAGCAGCCGAACGCGGCGCGTTCGGCTATGGGCGCATCGCGATGCATTCGATTTCCACGCGCGCATTCATCGCCAGACCGTTCGTTCCAAACGCGCTGCGCGCAGGCAGATGCGTGCCGAATGCGGCAACGTACTCTTCGTTCATCGCGCTCCATTCCGACATGTCGGCCATCATCACGGTAACTTTGACGATGCGATCCATCGACATGCCCTGACGTTTCAGAACGGCGGCGATATTCGCCAGCGTCTGCCGCGTTTCGGCCTTGATGCCGCCTGCGACGAGTTTGCCGTCGGCGCCCGAACCGATCTGGCCCGACAGGAATACGAAATCGCCGGCATCCACCGCCTCGGAAAACGGCAGGCCCGGGATCGCGGCAAACGGATGCAGAACGAGATTGCGGCTTGGCTTATCACTCATAGGATTCGTCGATTCGACCATTGCATATGTCGCAATGCAGCACAAAATAAAGGACAATCGCCGATTGGGTTATACCGGCGGCGTACCGTCGCTGCAACAGGCCAGGATTCCAATGCTGTATCAAATGCACGAGTTCAACCGCAGTCTGCTCAACCCGCTCGTCTCGTGGTCGCAGACCGCCGCGCGCATGTTCTCCTCGCCCGACAGCTGGCTGTCGCGTCTTCCGGGCGCACCGCGTGTCGCGGCGAATTACGAACTCGCCTATCGACTGGTGAAGGATTACGAAAAACCGAAGTTCGATATCCCCTTCGTGCAGGCGCACGGCACCGAAGTTCCCATTGTGGAAAAGTGCGCATTGGCGCGGCCGTTGTGCAATCTCGTCCATTTCAAGCGTTATGCGGACGATGCCGCGACGCTGAAGAAGCTCAACGACGATCCCGCGGTTCTCGTCGTCGCGCCGTTGTCGGGTCATCACGCGACCCTGCTGCGCGACACCGTGCGTGCGCTGGCGCAGGAACACGACGTCTACATCACCGACTGGATCGATGCGCGCATGGTGCCGCTCGCAGCGGGCCCGTTCCACCTCGACGATTACGTGACGTACATTCAAGACTTCATCCGCCACATCGGCGTGAACAAGCTGCACGTGATCAGCGTTTGCCAGCCGACGGTTCCGGTGCTCGGCGCAATCGCGCTGATGGCGTCCAACGGTGAAAAGCTGCCGCGCACGATGACGATGATGGGCGGCCCGATCGACACGCGCAAAAGTCCCACCGAGGTCGACGATCTGGCCACGACGAAACCGCTTTCGTGGTTCGAAAATACTGTCGTGCAGGACGTACCGCAGAATTATCCCGGCGCAGGACGCCGCGTGTACCCTGGCTTTCTCCAGCACGCCGGATTCATCGCGATGAATCCCAGCCGGCATTTCATGTCGCATTGGGACTTCTACGAGAACCTGTGCAAAGGCGATCTCGAAGACGCCGACAGTCACCGCCGTTTTTACGATGAATACAACGCCGTGCTCGACATGCCGGCGGAATATTATCTCGACACGATCAAGACGGTGTTTCAGGAACACGCGCTGCCGCGCGGCCAGTGGTATGTGCGCGGCCAGCGCGTTGCGCCGGAAGATATTAAGGGTCCCGCGCTGTTCACCATCGAAGGCGAGCTGGACGATATCTCAGGTCTTGGCCAGACCGAAGCGGCGCACGAATTGTGTACACGTATAAAAAAGGCGGATCAGCGCCATCTCACGGTAAAAGGCGCGGGCCACTACGGCATCTTCAGCGGCCGCCGCTGGCGGCAGGTCGTTTATCCCGAAGTACGCGATTTCATTCGCGCACACGCTGGCAAATAACGAACGCGCGTCAGTACTGCGCCGTCTTCACGAGGAAATGCTTGGCCAGAGTGCCTTGGATGCGGCCGATACCGCGCGCCAGGTGCAGGGTCAGGCAAAGAATCGCCACGCCGATGAGCAGCATGAGCGGCTCGGTCCACAACGGCGGCGCGTAGTGATGGTCGTTGATGTTGACGAGACCCCAACCGAATATCGCTTTCGTGATCGGACTCAACGCCAATCCTAGCGATAACGTCAGCCCGATAACCGCAAACGTGAAATAGATGATGCCGAGCGGCAATTTCACGATCATGTACAGCAGCGTCGACCACGTACGTGGATCGACGAACATGCCTTTCACGCGCGCCGAAAACGGCTTGCCGCGATTGGCATAAAGCGGACGGCGCGGCATGCGCTCGCCGAGCATCGATTCGATCAGGCGGCCTTCCACCAGTGCCAGCGCACGAACCGTGGAAATGAACAGCACCGCAAACGGCAATCCGATAATGAGGACGCACAATCCCAGCGAAAGACTCAGGCCTGTGATCGTCCAAACGAAATAGAAGATGCCGGTGGCCAGCGACAGAATCATGTAGAACAACGAGGAATAGGCCAAAGGATCCGCCAGCACACCGAAAAACCTGCCCCACGGCGTCGCACGGCGCGGACGCGGCGGCGAACGCAACGCGCTTTCGACTTGCACTTCTTTGTCGCGATATATATCGGCCACTTCTTCAGGCGCGCCGTAACTCGTCGCGACATTCGCGAGCATCGTCGCCTCATCCCATTCGGGATGTTCGGCCAGTTCGGAGCGCAAATATTCCTCGGCGTCGTATTGCGCGTCCTGTCTCAGCGCAGGATCGGCATCAACCAGCGCTGCGTTGAGCTGTGCGAGGTATTCCTCGATGGTTTTCGGCGTTGTCGGCATCACACAGCTCCTCTCAAAACGGAATCGACAAACTTGCGGGTGGCCGTCCATGTGGCGGTCCACTCCTCGGCGGCTGCGCGACCGAGCGCACTGATCGCGTAATAACGCCGCGGCGGTCCGGTCACCGACGGTTCGACATGACTTTTCAGCAAACCTGCCGCGCACAAATTGCGCAACACCGGATACAGCGCACTTTGCTTTCCGCTTAGCGCACCGCCCGCGTTCTGCTCCAACCGCTTGGCGATCTGATAGCCATACATCGGCTCATTCGTCTTCGAGAGCACCACCAGAAGCACCAGCGCCGTCGTTCCGGCGCTCAATTCCTTCTGGAATTTCTTCTGGTGCGATTCCGTATCCATTATGCAGTCAGTAATAGCGACGTCTGCATCATAGTGTTAAGCTCACACTAGTACATGCCCCAAAAGTAATGCTCTAGCTCAGGACTAGCCGAGACCTCAACGGCGCACAGGAAGTGCGCCGTTCGACGCAGGCGCAGGGACGTGGCTTCGGCGAACACACCGGACGTGAAGAACAAACGTGCTTTCTTTGGTTACTTTCTTTGCACGCAGCAAAGAAAGTGACTCGCTCGCCGCAGGCGAGTGAAAGCTTTGGAATAAATAGACGCGCGCCTGCATTGCTCATACATTGCGATGAACTGACGCGCTGCCCCTCACCCCAACCCTCTTCCCCGCCAGCGGGGGAGAGGGGAAATGCGTGATTACTTCGAACCAACCATC
>DATAVJ010000100.1:0-13965 GCA_036267795.1 Rudaea sp. | reverse complement strand
GCCAGGCGGCCGCGCGCGAAGCCGAGGCGCTGATCGATCTGCAAGTCGAGCATTACCTCGCGTGGCGGCATGCGCTGCACGATCAAAATCCGCTGATGCATTTGCGCCGCGACGCCGAGAGCCAACGCGACGCGGTGCTCGCGCGCGCGAAACAACTGCTCGCGAACGGCCGCGATCCGCAGCAGGCATTGGAATTTCTCGCCAACACGCTCACCAACAAGTTACTGCACGCGCCGAGCGCAAGCCTTCGCGACGCCGCACTGCGCGGCGACACCGAATTGCTGCGCGCCGCGACGCGGCTTTTCGAGATCGACGATAAATCGCCCGACGTAGACGCCGATTCAGGCCGGGATGCATGACGCCGTCGATCCGCAGGAAGCTCGAGGAACTGGCCGAACGTCATCAGGAAGTCGCGTTGCTGATGGCTCAACCCGATGCGGTATCCGACGCGAACCGTTTCCGTGAACTGAGCCGCGAGTACGCGCAGCTCGAACCGCTCGTATCATCGCTGAAGAGTTACGACGATACGACGAAATCGCTGACCGCCGCCGAAACGTTATTGCGCGATCCGGAAATGCGCGAACTCGCCGAAAATGAAATCGCGAGTTTACGCGGCAATCGTGAAGCGCTCGAACAGCAACTGCACGTTCTGCTGCTGCCGAAAAATCCGCGCGACGAAGCGAATCTTTTTCTCGAAGTGCGCGCCGGCACCGGCGGCGACGAAGCCGCGATTTTTGCGGGCGACCTGTTCCGCATGTACGCGCGCTACGCCGAGCGGCGCGGCTGGCAAGTGGAGATTCTTTCATCGAACTCCGGCGAGCACGGCGGCTACAAGGAAATCGTCGCGCGCGTCGAAGGCAAAGGTGCATTCTCGAAATTGAAATTCGAATCCGGCACGCATCGCGTGCAGCGCGTGCCCAATACCGAATCTCAAGGCCGCATCCATACGTCGGCCGCAACCGTGGCGATCCTGCCCGACGTCGGCGAAATCGAAGATGTGGAACTCAAGGATGCCGATCTGAAAGTCGATACGTTCCGCGCGAGCGGCGCGGGCGGCCAGCACGTCAACAAAACCGATTCGGCGATCCGCATCACGCATCTTCCCAGCGGCATCGTCGTGGAATGCCAGGACGAACGCAGCCAGCACAAGAATCGCGCGCGCGCATTGTCGTTGCTGAAAGCGCGACTGCTCGACGAACAACGCGCGAAACAGAACGCCGAACAGGCCGAATCGCGGCGCCTGCAGGTCGGTTCCGGCGACCGCAGTCAGCGCATCCGCACGTATAATTTTCCACAAGGCCGCATCACCGACCACCGTATCAATCTCACGTTGTATCGATTGCCGGAAATCCTCGACGGCAATATCGATGCGCTGGTCGATCCGCTCACGCAAGAGTTCCAGGCCGACCAGATGAAAGCGTTTGCCGGCGCCGAATCCTGAGCCGCTAGGTTTGCCTGGCATCTCTGTGGCAGCATGACGATCTTTGGCAACCAGAGCGTCGCGTGAATTTCGATCCGGTTCTCGGCAAAGCATTGACGGAATTGATCGATCTTATTTCCGAGGGCGATCTGCCCGTGGCGCGCCGTCGTGCGGCTCATTTTCTGGAACGCTATCCGGAGCAGGCTGAATTGTGGCGTCTGTCGGCGATCTGCGCCTTGCAGCAGGGCGATCTGGAGGCGGCGCAGAAGGATCTCGATCAGGCGCTCGTGCTCGCGCCGAATTCTGTCGAAGCCTTGTGCAATGTCGCCAGCGTCCACACTGCCGCCGGGCGGCTCGACGACGCCGAACGCGCATTGCGGCGCGCGCTGGCGTTGTCGCCGCAACACGCCGCCGCGCTCAATAACCTCGGCAGCCTGCTCGATGCCCGCGGCGACTATCACGGCGCGGCCGAGTGCTTTGCCAAAGCGATCGTGCAGAAACCCGACTACTCCCGCGCGTGGCTGAATCAGGCGGCGGCGCTGTTCGCTGTGCGGCATATCGAACGTGCCGAAACCAGCGCGCGGCGCGCGATCCAACTGACGCCGGCCTGGGCCGACGCCCATTTCGTGCTCGGCAACATCCTGTTCGATTCCAACCGCAAAACCGCCGCGCTGATCGCATATCGCGAAGCCGCGCGGCTCGCGCCCAACAATGTGCAGTATCACTACCAGCTCGGCGTATCGCTGGATGGCCAAGGCGATTTCGCCGCCGCCATACGCGCATTCGAGACGTGCTTGCGCCTCGCGCCGGGTTACATGCCGGCATTGTCGCAGGTGATTTTCCTGCATCGGCGCTTGTGCGAATGGAACGTCTTGCCGGCGTTGAGCAAACAATTGATGGAAGGCGTCGAGCGCGACGCGAGCGGCATCACGCCCTTTTCATTGCTCGTGGAGGATTCAACGCCTGAGCAGCAATTGAAATGCGCGCGCCGTTTTGCCGAATCGCGCCGCTCGTCGATCGCACCGATTCAAGCGCGCCTGGCGCCAGCACCGCGCGTGCGAAAACCCGGACCGCCGCGCATCGGTTTTTTCTCCGCGGGACTCGGAGAACATCCGACGGCATTGCTGATCGTCGAACTGATCGAAGCGTTGCGCGCATCGAATTTGCAGACGATCGCTTATGCGACGACATCGAACGACGGCGGCCCGCTGCGGCAGCGATTGACGGAAGCGTTTCACGAGTTCCGCGATGTTTCGGCGATGTCGATCGAAACCACGCTGCGCCGCGTGCGCGACGATCAACCCGATATCCTCATCGATCTCGACGGCTACTGCGACGGCGCGCGCGCCGAATTGTTCGCGCTGCGGCCGGCGCCCGTGCAAGTGAACTGGCTCGCGTATCCGGGCACGCTCGGTGCGCCGTGGTACGACTATCTGATCGCCGACCATTTCGTGATCCGTCCCGAGCAACGCGCGCACTACAGCGAGAAGATCGCCTACCTGCCGCGCTGCTATCAGCCCAGCGACACGACGCGCAAGATCGATTTTTCGCCGTTGCGTTCGAGTTTCGGCTTGCCGCCGAGCGACACCGTGTTCGCCTGCTTCAATCATTCGTGGAAGTATACTTTGCGCAGTTTTGCGCGCTGGACGAAAATCCTCAAGGCGGTGCCCGACAGCATTCTGTGGCTGCTGGCCGGTCCGCCGAGCAGCGGCGCGGACGAACATCTGCGCAGCGCGGCGAAGGCGGCGGGGATCGATCCGCGCCGTATCGTTTTCGCCATGCGCGTTCCGCACGCGGAACATCTGGCGCGTTATCGCCACGTCGATCTGTTTCTCGACACCAGTCCCTACAATGCGCATACCACGGCGAGCGATGCGTTGTGGGCCGGCTGTCCGGTCTTGACGCAGCCTGGTGCGACATTCGCCTCGCGCGTCGCCGGCAGCCTCAACAATACACTCGGTTTGAACTGGCTCAATGCCGCATCGGACCAGGCCTATGTGGACCTGGCAACACAGCTTGCGCGCGATCCGACCGCCCTGCGGGATTTGCGCGCGCGCGTCGAGAAAGCGCGCGGCGAACGCGATCTTTTCGACATGAAAGGCTATGCCCGCGATTTTGCCAAATTGCTTGCGACGATGTTCGAGCGGCTCGAGCGCGGCGAACCGCCCGAAGATTTCGAGGTGCAGTCATGAGCGCGAAAAGTGAATTTTTATCATTGTCCCTTTGTGTACTCACGGTGTCCGATTCGCGCACGGCTGAAAACGACACGTCGGGCGATTTCCTTTGCGGCGCCCTTGCGGAAGCGGGACATAGGCTGCATGCGCGCGCTATCAGCACGGATGATCGCTACAAGCTGCGCGCGATTGTGTCGAACTGGATCATCGAAGCGGGTGTGAACGGGATTCTAGTCACCGGCGGCACGGGATTTACCGGGCGCGATTCCACGCCGGAAGCGATCCGTCCCCTTCTCGACAAGGAAATGCCCGGCTTCGGCGAGATGTTCCGCGTGCTGTCGTTCGAGGAAATCGGCACGTCGACGCTGCAGTCGCGCGCATTCGCTGGACTGGCCAATGACAAATTCATTTTCTGTCTGCCCGGTTCGACATCGGCATGCAGGACGGCGTGGGAAAAATTGCTGCGCGATCAGCTCGACTCGCGCACGCGTCCGTGCAATCTCGCCGGACTGTTGCCGCGTCTGCGTGAAACGTAAGGAGCGCCGTGAAAAATCACACGTACCAGGATCATCTCAAATCGCTGGCCGTCGAACTTGTCGAATTGCAGCGCTGGCTGATTCGCACGGGCCAGCGCGTCGTCGTTCTGTTCGAGGGCCGCGATGCCGCAGGCAAAGGCGGCACGATCAAGGCGATCACCGAATATCTCGACACGCGGCACTATCGCATCGTCGCGTTGAACAAACCGAACGAGCGCGAAAGCACGCAATGGTATTACCAGCGCTATATCGAGCATCTGCCGTCAGCGGGCGAAATCGTGCTGTTCGATCGCAGTTGGTACAACCGTGCCGGGGTCGAGCGCGTGATGGGATTCTGCACGGACGCGGAGTACGCGCGATTCTTGACGGAATGTCCGATCCTCGAGCGCGGCATGGTCGATGACGGAATTCTGCTGTTCAAATATTGGCTGGCGGTCGATCAGGCCGAGCAGGAAGAACGCTTCGCCGAACGTGCGAAGGATCCTTTGAAACGCTGGAAGATTTCGCCCATCGACCTGGCCGCGCGCACTCAGTATCGCGCATACGGCGAGGCGCGCGATGTGATGTTCAAACATACCAACACCGACTATGCGCCGTGGTATGTCGTTGATTTCAACGATCAGAAAAGCGGGCGCCTGAACCTGATGCGGCACCTGCTCGATCATCTGCCCGACCGCAAATTGCCGGTAAAACCGCTGCGTCTGCCGAAACTCAAGAGCAAGCCGGGCGTCGAGAAAATGCCCGACAAGTCGTTGTGGGCGAAAAAAGTATACTAAGCGGCAAAGTTCAACGTGTGTGGAATCCGTGTGGCGGAACTTCGTCTTCGACGAAGCGCGAAACGCTTTCGACACGGGCGGCCGCCGGTCCCGTTTGCAACCAGCGCTCCAACGCCACGATATTGGCCGCGTCGCCGCAAGCGATCACTTCGACCGTCCCGTCCGCAAGATTCTTCGCGTGTCCCGATAAATCCAGCCGCCGCGCCTGATCGCGCGCGGACGCGCGAAAAAACACGCCCTGTACTTTCCCGGTGACGATGAAACGCGCGCATTCCATGCCGCTTATCCGCCGGCGATGACGCCGTCGAGGTCCTTCGTCGTGACGGGACCGAGAAACGCTTTTGCCACGTGCCCGTCCGGCGCAATCACATACGTGTTCGGCAATCCTTTCGGCGTGTCGAAGTCTTTCGGCGAATTATCGGGATCGACCTGCGCGACCGGATAACTCAATGGATGCTGCTTGAGGAATTTCACGACGTCGGCTTTGTCGGTATCTTCGAAATCCAGCCCGATGCCCGCAACCTTGTCTTTGTGCGCGCTGACGAACGCGGAAATATCCGGCAATTCCTTGAGGCACGGCGAACACCACGTCGCCCAAAAGTTGACGATGACCCATTTTCCGTTTTGCTTGGAAAGATCGAACGTCGTATCGTCGAGCGTTTTCACGACCAGCGCCGGTTTTTGCGCGGTGGCTGCATGCGCCGAAGCGAAGCAGCAGGCGGTGAAAAAAATGGCGGTCAAACCTTTCATTTCGAGTTCTCCTTTCGTGTCTTTTCCGGATTATTGGTTGACCGCGAATCCGCCGAAAAAATTTCCGCGAGCGGAACGCTCAACGCAGTTCGCGCGTCACCGGCGACGTTCGCCAGCAGCGCCGTAGCTTCAACGTCGGAAGGTGAATCGCCCGTGACGGGCAACCCGTCGCCGAGCGGCAAGCGATAATCGCAAGCGGCGTAAATGTCGTAAAGGCTCACTGAAGCCAGGTCGCGAATGAGGATCCATTCGCCGGCGTCGTTGCGCTGGATCATGCCCGCGCCGTGCAGGTCGCCGAGATAGCGCTGCACGAGATCGTCGGTGAGGAACGGTTCGCTGTCGCGCAAGGTTTCGCTGTGCAGTCCGATGCCGGCACGTTGGGCGGCGGAGAAATAAGCGAGCACCCGGACCAGTCCGCGAAACTCCTCGCCGCCTGGCATCCTGCGGGAACGCGGGCGGTAATCGAACGCGGTCAGCGATGCGGTCAGGGAAGCGCCGAGCAAGACGATGACCCACGAAAAGTAAATCCACAGGATGAAGATCGGCACGACGGCCAATGCGCCGTAGACTTGCTGATAGTTCGCGCCGCTCACCACGTACCACGAGAACGTGCGTTTGGCCGCCTCGAACATCAGTGCGGCGATCAACGCGCCGATCGCCGCGTCGCGCCAATGCACGCTCCGGTTCGGAATCAGACGATACGCCGCAATCAACGCGAGCCACTCGATGAGAAACGGCAGACTGCCGATCACGCCGGACCGCAACGGTTCCAACGCCTGCACATCGCCGAACAGCGGCAATGCGAGTAGATACGTGCTCAGCGCCAGCGCGACGATCAACAACGCCGGCCCCAAACTCAGCACCGTCCAGTACATGACGAAGCGGATGCCGACGGGTCGATTCGTCGGCACACGCCAGATGCGATTGAACGCATCCTCGATGCTGAGCATCAACGTCAATGTGCTGACGATGAGAACGATGACGCCCAGTGCGGTCGCCTTGTTCGCGTTGTCGGCGAATTGCGTGAGATAGCCGCGCACCGCCTCGCCCGTCGCCGGAACGAAATTCTGGAAGATGAAATCGGTGATGCGATCGCGCCATTCCGCGAACGCGGGAAATCCGCTGAGAATTCCGATCAACGCGGCGGTCAGCGGCACGATCGCGAACAATGTCGTGCACGCCAACGCGCCGGCGCTTTGCTGGCAGCGGTCGTCGAGGAAACGCCGCACGATGAATCGCAAAAAAGCGAGCGTGCGATGGCGATCCAATCGTCTCATGCGAAGATAATACTTGGGATTGAACGATCGCCGCATACCGCAGCGATTCGCACGGAGCACTCGCCATGGAAATCTTGATCGTCTACTACAGCCGCACCGGTCATGTAGCGCAACTCGCGCGGGCGATCGCACGCGGTGTCGGCGAGGTGCCGGGCGCGCAGGCGCGCGTGCGCAGCGTTCCGCCCGTTGCACCGGTGACGCAAACGGCGCAGCCGCCGGTGCCCGAGGAGGGCGCTCCTTATGCTACGTTGGACGATCTGCGCGAGTGCGCTGGCCTGATCTTCGGAAGTCCGACCCGCTTCGGAAACATGGCCGCGCCGCTGAAGCACTTTCTCGATTCCACTGTCGCCGAGTGGGCTTCCGGTTCGCTCGTCGGCAAGCCTGCTGCGTTTTTCACCTCGACGGCGACGATGCACGGCGGACAGGAAACCACGTTGCTGTCGATGATGCTGCCGCTGTTGCATCACGGTGCGCTCATCGTCGGCATTCCCTACACGGAAGCCGCGTTGAATCAGACATCCAGCGGCGGCACACCCTATGGCGCCAGTCATGTCGCCGGCACGGCTGGGGACAAATCGATCACCGATCACGAACGCGAGTTGGCGCGTGCGCTCGGCCGGCGCGTCGCGGGCATTGCCGCGAAGTTGTCGGCGTGAAAACGACGGCGAACGTGTTGCGCATCGGTACGCTTTGCGTCGTTGCATTATTTGTACTGGAACTTGCCTGGCACGCGTGGCTGTTTCCGCCTGACGATCACCGCCTCTCGACGCTCGCGATCACGACGTTGCCGTTGGCGCTGAGCCTGTGGATCGGCACGAAAAACCGCAGGCGCGGCTTGCTGGTCGGCGGCATGTTTTGCCTCGCCTATTTTTCGCACGGCGTCAGTTCGGCGTATGGCGAACCGGCCTCGCGCTGGCTCGCGCTGGTCGAGGTTGCGTTGTCGCTCGTGGCGATCGGCGCGCTCGGCTGGGACGCGCGCGGCTATCGCCGCAAAAAGTGAGACTTGTCGATTTTTCAAGTCGCGTGTAATTTGCAGCGACGACTCAGGGATCGTCCATGCCTTTTCTGCAATCGCCGCCGGTACTGAATAATCAGTATCTCGATGATCGCGTGCTGCGATCTTATCTGCGCCGTGTATTGCCGCCGGCCGTTCTCAACGCGGTGGAGAGCGATTTCGTCGATCTCGGCGAATACGCGGCGAGCGCGTGGAGTCTGGCGCGTTCGCGCAATCGCAGCGAGCCAAAACTCACGCAATGGGATGCGTGGGGCGAGCGTGTCGATCATCTGGAACTGACGCCGGCCTGGATCGCCGCGCAACCGCTCGCAGCGAAATATGGCCTCGTTGCCGCCGGACACGAAACCACGCACGGAGCGCATGCGCGCGTGCATCAGTTCGCGATGATGTATCTGTTTCATTGCGGCAGCGAGTTCTACACCTGTCCGCTGGCGATGACGGATGGCGCGGCAACGGCGGTCAAGGCGTCGAAGAATCCGGTGCTGATCGATCGCGCGGTGCCGCATTATCTCAGCCGCGACCCGGAACAGTTCTGGATCAGCGGCCAATGGATGACTGAAAACGCCGGCGGCTCCGACGTGGCCGGCACCGAAACCGTCGCGCGTGAGGAAAATGGACGCTGGCGGCTGTATGGGCGCAAGTGGTTCACGTCGGCGATCAATGCAAACACGGCACTTGCGTTGGCGCGCCCGTCAGGGTCTGCACCAGGCACCGATTCGCTCGCGCTGTTTTATCTGGAACCGCAAAAACCCGATGGCCGCTGGCGCAACATTCGGCTGGATCGTCTGAAGGACAAACTCGGGACGCGCGAATTGCCGACCGCGGAAATCCATCTGGAAGGCGCGCCGGCCGAACTGGTCGGCGAAGCGAAACATGGCGTGCGCCAGATCGCACCGATGCTCGCCATCACGCGCACGTGGAATGCGATCGGTGCTTTGGCGACGATGCGCCGGTGCATTGCACTCGCTCGCGATTATTCGAATCGGCGCATCGTGTTCGGCAAACCGCTGTCCGAACAACCGCTGCATCAGGACACCATCGCCGGCATGCAGGCGGAATTCGAAGCCGCGTTTCATCTTTCGTTCTATGTCACGGAGTTGCTCGGCCGCGCGCAATCCGGGCAAGCCGACGAGGCGCAGCAGAATCTTCTGCGGCTGCTCACGCCGCTCATCAAATTATGGACGGGCAAGCTGGCGGTGACGATCGCATCGGAAACCTGCGAATGCTTCGGCGGCGCCGGTTATCTGGAAGACAGCGGCGTTCCGCAACTGCTGCGCGATGCGCAGGTGTGGTCGATCTGGGAAGGTACGAGCAACGTGCAGGCGCTGGATTTTTTGCGTGCATTTCGCGGCAACGGAGGATTGCAGCCGTTGCTGAGTGCGCAGCGTGCGATTCTGTCGCAGGTACAGGCGAAAGAACTGGAGTCGTGCGCGCGCGTATCGCGCGAGTCGGCGACGCAACTGACGGATTGGTTGCAGAAGGCGACTGCCGGCGATCGCGAGCGCATGGAGGCCGGGGCGCGCGATATCGCTATCGGACTTGCGCGCACGCTGGCGTTGAGTTTGCTGACGCGGCATGCGGAGTGGGCGTTGCGGGCGGAGAATGATCCGCGGCCCGCGGCGGCGGCGCGGCGATTTGCGGAGTCGAGTTTGCTGAGGCTTAAATCGAATGCGTCGCGTGATGCGCAGGTTTTGGCGAGTGACAGTTATTAGCGTGGTTTGATCTTGGCTTGAGAGTGAAAGGCCGTTCCGAACTCACCGCAATATCGAGTGCTAAACTCCGCCGCGCACTTCGCGGACGAGCATTATGATCCAGCACCTCACCGTCATCGCCACCGGCGGCACCATCGACAAAGTATACTTTGACGACAAATCCACTTTTCAAATCGGATCGCCTCAAATCGGCGAGATTCTGGACAAGCTCGGCGTCGCCTTCACATTCGACGTGATCGCGCTGCTGCGCAAAGACAGTCTGCACATCGACGACGACGACCGCGATTTGATCCGCCGCACGATTCTGGCGCAGCCGCACCGGCATATTCTCGTCACGCACGGCACCGATACGATGGTGGAGACGGCGAACGTGCTCGAGGGCGTTCCGGATAAAGTGATCGTTCTAACCGGAGCCTTGAATCCTGCGCGGTTTCAGGGATCGGATGCCGTGTTCAATATCGGCTGCGCGGTCGGTGCGATCCAAGTGCTGCCCAACGGCGTCTACATCGCCATGAACGGCCGCGTGTGGGATCCGAAGAACGTCCGCAAGAACCGCGACGCGAACCGCTTCGAAGCGGCGTAAAAGAAAAGGCCGCGCAACGCGGCCTTTTCGATGTGCGTGGACTGCATCCGTGCAGTCCTGTTCGATCGTCCTTATTGAACCGTCAGCGTCACGTCATCCAGCACGAACGAAGTCTGCAGCGAGGAATCTTCCTTGCCGGTGAACCTGATCTGGATGGTCTGGCCGATGTACGCCGCCAGATTCGCCGTGTGCACGACGTAACCCGTCGCCGCATTCAGGTTCGAATACGTCGACAATGTCGCAAGCACGGTGCCGGAGCTGTTGAGTACCTGCACGCTCAGCGTGTCGTACGCGGTGGTCTTCGTCGTTTCAGCGGTGTCGATGTGCAGGTAGTACTGCAACGTCGCCGACGACTTGCCCGAAGGCACCGTTACTTTTTGCGACAACGTGTCGGTGTGCGTCGAACCGTAGCCATCCAGCCACGCGAAGCCGACGCCGCCATGAGCGCTTTCACCGGAGCATCCGGTGTTGCAGATCACGCCGGAGCTTGCCGTCCACGAAGCCGTGGTTTCGAAGCCGGTATTGGCGAACAACTGCGAGGATCCGCCGCCGCTGGAGGTTACCGTCAAGCTGACCGTCGTGCTATGCGAGAGCGAGCCGGAGGTTCCAGTGATCGTCACCGTCGAAGTACCGACTGTGGCGGTCGAACTCGCCGTCAACGTCAGCACGCTCGAGGTCGTCGTGCTGGCAGGATTGAACGAGGCGGTCACACCGCTCGGCAAGCCTGACGCCGACAAGCTCACGCTGCTGGCGAAGCCGTTCACCTTGTTGACCGTCACCGTGCTGGTGCCGTTGCCGCTTTGCGCGACACTGACCGAGGACGGAGAAGCGGACAGCGAGAAGTCCGGCGTTGCCGTCGACGAAATGGTGAGCGTCACCGTTGCGGTGTGAGTGAGCGAACCCGATGTGCCGGTGATCGTCACCGCTTTCGCACCCGTCGTCGCCGTGCTGCTGGCGGTGAAGGTCACCGTGCTGCCGGTGGTCGAGCTGGCCGGGCTGAAGCTCGCTGTCACACCGGTCGGCAGACCCGACGCGGAGAAGCTCACGCTGCCGCTGAAGCCGTTCGTCGGCGAGACCGTGATCGAGCTGGAACCGTTGCTTCCTTGCGCGACGGTCAGGCTGCTCGGTGAAGCCGACAGCGAGAAGTCCGCCGTTCCGGTCGAACCGCCGGCGAGCGCGGTAACCAGCGCGGCACCTTTCGGGCTGCCCCAACCGGTGACGAGATCGAATCCCGCCACGGCATTGAAGCCCGTGCCCGAACCGGCACTGGGTTTGTTGTTGCCGCTGGTGATGTCGTGGAAATCGCTGCTATAGCTCGAGCTCACGCCCACGTTATAGATGGCCGGATTGACGAAACCGACCGTGCCATGACCGTTGGCGATGGATTGCTGGTTGACCAGCGCAATGAAACCCGCCCAGCGCGGCGCCGCGAAGCTGGTGCCGCCGAAGCCGGTCTCGAAGCTGCCGTTGCTGGCGGTCGGATTGTCGAAGTTGGCTTCCGCTGCGACGTCCGGATCGTTGCGGTACGTCGTGGAACCCTTGTTCGTCGTGGTGATCACCCCGGCGAGCTGCTGATAGCTCGGTGTATGCGAACCCGAGCCGCTGTAGAAACCGCCGCCGCTGTCCGGCCAGCCGGTTTCCGAAGACCACGCGCCGCCGGCGCTGACCGTGGTGAGGTCGGTACCGCCGACTTCAAGCACGTTCGGATCTGCGGAAGGAGCGAGCCATGTCGAACTGTTGTATGCGCCTTCGTCGCCGGTGGCGTTGAGGTATGTTTGTCCCTGCGCGGCCATTTCCTGATAAATCGGATCGTCGGTGGTGTTGTTGAATCCGCCGCCGCCCCACGAGCAGCTGATCACTTTGGCCGAATTGTCGCTGACCATCTTGTTCAGGACCGGCGTCGCGCTCGTGCCCTCATAGAACAGGATGCCGGAGATGCCCGGCGCCATGCCGATGACGTTGACGATGTCGAGAATCTGCTCGCCGTCGTCGCAGGTGCTGGTGCCCGAGCCGTCGCCCGCATCGCACACGCCGCTGTAGCCGTTGACCAGCACATTCGTGACCGGCGTGCTGAACGACATGCCGGTACCGTTCTTGTAGACGGTTAGGTCGGTGGCCTTGTAGCCATCGAACGAGAAGATCGCCACCGTCTGTCCCGAGCCGGTCAGCGAACCGGAACCGTAATACGCCGCGCGCATGTCGCTCGGCAGAAATTCACCGGATGGGCCGGAACCGCCCGCGTGCGAAACAATGCCGCCCGTGTGCGCGTCACCCTTCGATTTCAGGTGATTGAACGGACGCTGGAAGTTGTCGAGTCCACCGATGTGCAGCAACGGCACGCTCAAGTTCACGGCTGGCTCGCGGTCGGCCGCGAAGAACTCGCGGTTCTCGCTGGGATGCAGGTACGAGGTCATCGCAACGTGCAACGCGCGGTTGATCGTCGCGACGGAACCTTCGACGTTGACGAGGCGGCGGTTGGGTGCCGTTTCGGTTACGTTGAAACCGTTCGCTTTCGCCCAGCTGACCACTTCGTCGTAGTCGGCTTGCGTGGGGCCGAAGCGCGCGGTGTATTCCTCGACGCTCAGATAATGATGGAAGTTCGGACTGCTCGGATCGTAGAGCTGCTGCAGAAGCTCATCGAGCTGGTCCTGATTGCGGACCGGCAGGTTGAGCGACAACTGCAGACGGCGTTCCGCCGGAAGCATGCCGAGCCGAGGCGCTTGCCCCGTCGCGACCGCGGCCGGAACGTGCGAACCGGTCATCAGCTTGCCGTTCGCAACGATCAAATCGCTGCCGGCGGCATTCGAGCAAAGCAGAACTAGTGTAGTCAAAGCGAGCAACGTGAAGCCTGACACCTTGCGGCGCCAGAATGCGAGTTTTGAAGTCATTACGGATCATCCCTATAGTTTTTGGAACCAAAAGTAAGCCGCTCACGCGACCCCGGATCCCCATCCCCAGTCGATCCCGATGCTGCCCTGCCTCAATCCTCCTATTTTCTGCGAGTGCTTGTACGGACAACTCACCCCTACATGAGCGCGCCGTACGTGTATGGATCGAATGTCTCGACCCCGTCAGCCGAGAGCCCGGGGAAACTAGCAGGGCTGTCGGCTTTTAGTCAAGAGCGTTTGGTGGATAACCCCTTGAAGCGATTAAAAATGTGACGCTACGCACAATTAATGTCCGTACAACTTTCCGTATCGAGAAAATTTTGTTTGGACGTCTAGACGTCCAGCCTTTAAAGCCAACGTTGCCGGAATTGCGCGTAACCGTGCGGGCTGCGACCTTAGTAGCAGAACCAAAGACAGGTGACCTAGCCGTTCGGCGGCTTGCCGACGCGGGAGCGAACGGTCATCGGCGCGAAAGCAACTCGGCTATAATCCCGGCGCGTTTTCCGCTCGCGGGACGCTTTCAATTACGCGCCCGTAGCTCAGCTGGATAGAGTAGCGGCTTCCGAAGCCGTTGGTCGGGGGTTCGAATCCCTCCGGGCGCGCCATCCTCATGGATTGCCATGTACGAGCGAAGAACTCAGCCTTTGGCCTCGCGCCGTATATTCCTGCGGCGCTTCGCCTATTGCGTGGCGTTGGCATCCGCGTTGATCTCGTTCTCGCTGGCCGTCGGCATGATCGGTTACCGGACGACCGAGAACCTTTCTTGGCTCGACGCATTCGTCAACGCGTCGATGCTTCTTGGCGGCATGGGTCCGATCGACCAGTTGCACAGTG
>DATAVJ010000099.1:0-11442 GCA_036267795.1 Rudaea sp. | reverse complement strand
GTTCACTTCATCGAGTATCGCCTGATACTGCGCGAGCATGGCCTTCTTGCCATCGGGCGTGTTCGGAAACGTTTGCGCAGGATCTTTCGTCAGCGTCTGCACGCGTGCGCCGATAGTACCGTCCGACAATCCATGATCTTTCAGGATCGCATCCATCTCCTGCGTCACTCGCGCCACTTCGGACAGTCCGAGCTGGTGCGCCTGTTCAGGCGTCATGTCCGTGGTCGTCTGCTGGCGCACGCACCACGCGTAATATGCATCGCCATCCGGCAAATGCCACGCGCCGAAATTTCCCTGCGCTTTCGGCTGCAGCGCCTTGAAGTAGTCGATCAACTTGCGATACGACGGATACACGTCGCTCTGGATCGACGCTTCGACGCCGGCAAGAAATTCGTCTTTCTTCGGCTGATCCATCGTGCCGGCCGGAATCTTGTCGAGCTTTTCCTTGAAGCTCGAATACAACGGATTTTCCTTCGGCGTCGATGCGATGAATCCGTTCATCTGCTCCAGCACTTTTTCCACCAGGAATTGCGGCGGAATGATGTTTTTGCTTTCGCGCAATTTCAGGCTCGCGATCACTTGATCGAATTTTTCGGGGAATTTCTGCAACCGCGCGATATACGACTTGGCTTCCGACGCATCGGTGACCTGATGTTGTTGCGCCAGGAAACTCGGCAGAGTCGACTGCACGCCAAACATCTGGTTGACCGGGAAATCATAGTCGCGGAATTTGTCGCCCTCGATCTGGATGCGCAGGAAATATTCGAGGATGTCGTAGGAAAGCTGGCCGCGCTTGTCCATTTTGGAACGGTCGTAGCGCAGCAGAATATCGTGATCGTCGCGGGTGCGGTCCGCCATGCGCTGCTCGTGCTCCGGCGACGCATCGTCGAGCTTGCTGCTGTAGAAATCAGCCCACGACGGCAGGATGCGCATGCTGCTTAGCATTTCCGGACTGTCGAGCGCAAATTGCGCGAACGCGCGCGTGTAGAACCAGTCGATCTTGTACGGCTTGAAATACCAGACGTGAACGAGAAAGGCGGCGACCAGAACGATAGCCAGCGCCACCAGACTCAGCAGCCACTTGAAGAATCTTTTCATGTGTCCCCGACTCCACAGCGAAACCGCGACTCTAGCAGTTCGGCCGCACCATGCCACCGGATGAAAGTCACGCTTTTTGCGGGGATCGCCGCTCCCTAAAACCAGAAGCGGATTCCCGCGACGAGCTGCGTGCCGTTCGTGTCGCGGCCATCGATACGTGCGATTCGGGCCGCCTCGCCGAATTTTCGCTGCCAGACCACGCCGACATACGGCGCGAACTCGCGGCGGATCTCATAACGCAGTCGCACTCCGAATTCGGCATCGGACAAACCCGATCCGACTTCGCGTTGCGGATCGCTCTTGCCGTAAAGATTCATTTCGAATTCCGGCTGCAGAATCAACCGTTGCGTGAACAGCAGCTCATATTCCGTCCTCAACCGAAACGCGGTTCGTCCCTGCTCGCCTGCGTATGCGGTCGCTTCAATGTCGAACCAATACGGTGCGAGTCCGCGCACGCCGAATGCGGCCCAATTCCGATCGCCGCCAAGTCCCGAATCGCGGCGCGCACCGAGTTGCCAGTCCCAAAAACTCGAGAACGCGTGATCCCAGGACAACTCGTTCCTCGTATCGAGCCGGCCGTCCTCATGCCCGCCTTCCGTGCGCAGCCATATCTTGTCGAAATCGCCGCCGTACCAGGCATCGCCTTTCCACGCAACGGGATCGCCGGACGTGAATGCGTGTTCCAGTTCATCGAATTTGACCATGCCCAACGCCGCGTCGTCGTTCATTTGCATGACGTCGGACATTGCCGACATGTCCGACGCGCGCGCGATCGACGCGCACGCCAACAATGTCGTCGCGGCAAGACCTCTCACGCGACGACCACTTCGCGAAACATGCCGGCTTCCATGTGAAACAGCAGATGACAGTGATATGCCCAACGTCCGGCCGGCCCGGCGCTGACGCGATAACTGATCTTCTGGCCGGGCTGCACGACCACGGTGTGTTTGCGAACCTGGAATTCTCCGTGCTCGTTTTCGACATCGCTCCACATGCCGTGCAAATGGATGGGATGCGTCATCATCGTATCGTTGATCAGCGCGATGCGAACGCGCTCGCCGATCTTCAAGCGCAGCGGTTCGGCGTCCGAGAATTTCTTCGCATCGAACGACCATACGTAACGTTGCATGTTGCCGGTGAGATGCAGCGTGATGCCGCGATCGACTGCCGCGTCGCCATGCCTTGTGACGGACCGCAGATCGGCGTACGTGAGCACGCGACGGCCATTGCCGCGCAGACCGACACCCGGATCGTCGAGATTGGTGCGCGGCATCGGCACGATCATGTCGACGCCGGGTCCAAGCGTCGGCGCATTGGTTTTCATCGCGCCGCAGGTTCCCTGCATGCCTTTCATGCCGTGCGTCGACGACATGTCGCCCATCATGTCGGACATCGTCAACCGCTGCGGCGGATCGAGCGCGGGAACATCCGCAATCATCCCTGCGCGCGGCGCGAGCGTGCCGCGCGCGAACCCGGATCGATCCATCGACTGTGCAAAAATCATATACGCGCGAGCATCGTCGGGCGTGACGATCATATCGTAGGTTTCTGCCGCGCCGATGCGGAATTCGTCGACCGTGACCGGTTCGATGTCCTGTCCATCGGCAGCGACGACGGTCATCGTCAATCCGGGAATGCGCACATCGAAAAACGTCATCGACGAACCGTTGATGAAGCGCAAGCGGATTTTTTCGCCGCGTGAAAACAATGCGGTCCAGTTCGCGGCCGGCGCGGCACCGTTCATCAAATACGTGTACGCGTAGCCCGAAACGTCGCCGAGATCGCTCGGATCCATGCGCATGCGATTCCACATGTGCCGATGTGTGATGGCATCGCGCGTTCCGCCTGCGCGCGCGTCGCGTGCGAAATCCGCGAACGTGGGCTGCGCGAAATTGTAGTAGTCGCTTTGTTTTTTCAGGTTCGAATAAACGCGCTCGGGATCGGCGTCCGTCCAGTCGGACAGCAGGATCACGCAATCGCGATCGGCCGGATAACGCTGACCCTCGCGCGGTTCGATCACGAGCGCGCCGTACAGGCCCGTCTGTTCCTGAAATCGCGAATGGCTGTGGTACCAATACGTGCCCGATTGCAGCAGCGGAAAGCGATACGTGAACGTTTCGCCCGGCGCGATGCCGTCGAAACTGAAACCGGGCACGCCATCCATATCGGCCGGCAGCAGAATGCCGTGCCAGTGGACCGAACTCGGTTTCGACAATGTATTGCGTACACGAACGGTGACCGTGTCGCCCTCGCGCCAGCGCAGCGTAGGCGCCGGCAGTTGTCCGTTGACGACAGTGGCTGTGCGGCGGTGGCCACCGACGTTCACCTCGATCGAACCGATCGAAAGATCGAAATCGCTGCCGGACAGTTCCGGCGCATCGGCGGATTGTGCGTTGCGCCACAAGCCGAGACTGCCCGCAACGCCTGTCAGCGCAAGCGTTTGCACGAAGCGTCGACGCGGACGCAGCGGCAGATCAGATGCCACGAAACTCCCCACACGTTTGCACGACGAAAGACATTGCTACACTCCAAGGCCGGATTGCAAGCGGCGAGATGAGACGTGAATTACCGCCATTCGTTCCATGCCGGAAATTTCGCCGATGTGTTCAAGCACGCGATCGTGATCGCGTTGCTGGAATCGCTGAAAGCCAAGCAGACGCCGTTCTGCTATTTCGACACGCACGCCGGATCGGGCCGCTACGATTTGCACAGCGACGAAGCGCGCAAGACGCGCGAATACGAAAGCGGCGTGATGCGGTTGCTCGATGCGACACGATTGCCGGCTGCGCTGCACATTTATCTGAATCTCGTGCGCGCGCTCAATCCGGCCGGCGGCGCGAAGGATTTGGCCGCCTATCCGGGTTCGCCGCTGATCGCCGCTTCGCTGATGCGCGAACAGGATCGTGCGATTCTCTGCGAGATGCAGCCGGACGAGGCGAAGACACTGAAATCGCTGTTCGCCGGCGACGCGCGCATGAGCGTGCATCATCGCGACGGCTACGCCGCACTTGCCGCGCTGGTTCCACCGAAGGAAAAGCGCGGGCTCGCGCTGATCGATCCGCCCTTCGAGGCGCAGGAAGATGAATTCCGCTCGATCGAAAGCGCGATCGAAATAGCGCACGCGCGCTGGCGCAACGGTATTTATGCGATCTGGTATCCGATCAAGTTGCGTCAGCAGGTGTTGCCGTTCAAGCGCTGGTTCGAGCGGAAGAAAATCCCGAACGTGCTGAACGCGCAGTTGCTGCTGCATCCGGATAACTCGGCGCTGCGCTTGAACGGGTGCGGCATGGTCATCGTGAACCCGCCGTGGAAATTCGATCAGCAGTTGACGGAAGTGCTAAACGTGTTGCGCGAGCATCTCGTGCAGGGACGATTCGGACAGCACGAGGTGGAATGGCTGACCAGGGAGTAACGGCTCAGCCGTTTGCTTTATTGATGTCGGACGACGCGCCGGTTTTCGGAGCGGCAGCGGCAAGGCGCCGCGCTTCGCGGATCACGCCGGCGTAGTACGCCACGTAATATCCGATGACCACGCCGAAGATCGCCAGCGTGAGCGGACTTTTCTGGTAAGCGGCGAACGGACTCTCGTTTATATTAGCTGCCGCCTGCATGCCGGGGTATAAAAATATAAACCGATACGTAAGCCGTCCGAGAAACAACAGCGTGACGGCAAGGCCGATAAACAGGTGCGGCGTGTAGAACTGGCCTTGCGGCGTCGTCTCGAATTTCGTGTGGCGCAATCCGAAATAACCGAGCGCCGCGCCCGCCGCGACGCCCGCGGCCAGCGCGCCGGCCAGTTGGATATCGCGAAACGAAAACGCGAGCGTGATGGCGCCGACCAGCCCGAGCATGAACATGCGCGTCTGCATGCGTTTGGGCTGCAACGGCTGCCGGCCGATCGTGCGGCGGACGCGCCGATAGATCGCCCACGCCAGGACGGCGACCATCAAAATCGGCGTAATCAGTTTCGGATCCATGGCGCGTTGTCTTCTTGGTTCGTTGACGGCGATGATGCCAGAACGGCAATCGGAATTTATCGGCGAATCGCGGCGGTCAAAATTCAGTCATCGATGTCGGGTTCGAAAAACGACCATCGCACGTCGGGAAATTCATGCTTCATCGCCGCCTCGACGCGATTGATCGCTTCGATCATCTCGACACCCGACAGTTCGCCCCGCATTTTCGCCTTGATCGACACCATCACATCCGGACCGAGCTGCAGCGTGATGATGCGGTACACGTGTTCGACCTCCGGTCGCGCTTTCACGTAATCGCACAACGCATCGCGCAGTGTTGGTTCGGCACTCTGGCCGATCAGCAGCGACGCGACTTCGCGCGCGACGAAAATCGCCACGATGCACAACAGCACACCGATGGCGATGGAACCGTAGGCATCGAAAACCGGATTGCTGGTGACGTGCGTTGCGACGACCGCCGTCATCGCGAACAGCAGGCCGAGCAGCGCCGCGAGGTCTTCGCCGAACACGACGATCAATTCGCTTTGCCGGCTTTCGCGGAACCAGCGCCACAGATTTTTTCCGCCGCGCGCCTTGCGCACTTCGCGCAGGCAGCCCCACATGGAGAACGATTCCGCAATCATCGAGAAACTCAGCACGACGATAGCAAGCCACGGCATGCGCAGCGGTTCGGGATGCTCGATCTTGTGGATGCCTTCGTAGAACGAAAACAGCCCGCCGACGGTGAACAGCATGAGGGCGACAATGAATGACCAAAAGTAGACGACCATGCCGTAACCGAGCGGATGATCGGCCGACGGAGCACGTTTGGATTGGCGCATGCCGACCAGAAGCAGCCCTTGATTGCAGCAGTCGGCGAGCGAATGAATCGATTCGGCCAGCATCGCGCCGGAACCGGTGAGCACGGCGGCGGCGAGCTTGGCGAGGAAGATGGCGAAGTTCGCGCCGAGCGCAAAGAAGATCGTCGTGAGGGAATTGGCCTTGCCGGACATGCTCTACCGCCACACCGTTGTCAGCACGGAAGTCTAGCATCGCGTCGCATCGCAGCCGCCGTGGAAAAGGTCATGCATCGCGTTCGGCATGCGCGAACCCGGCGGATACTTCGTCACATTCGCGCAGATGAAATGCGACTATTTCGTTTCCTTCGCCGCCAGCGTGGCTTGCAGGCGCTTGCTTAACTTCGCGCGCACCAGTTCGTACGAATGCCGCATGAAATTCTGCATGTCGTCGCGACTGAAGCGCTCCGGTTCGACGAGCGTGATCCAGAACGCGCGCGCCATGTAGTGTGCGGGCACGATGCCGGGTTGATCGGTCAATTCCAGGAAACGGTCCGGATCGACCTTGAACGACAGGCGCCCTTTGTCGGGACCGCGCATGCAGTACACGGCGAACATTTTTCCGCTGACGGAAAAGACCAGATCGTCCTCCCATTTGATGTCCTGCGTCACGCCCGGCCATGGCGAGCAGAGCGCGCTGAGATCGTTCTCGTTCACGCGAATTTCCGCTGATTAGTTGGCGTGCTCGACGCGCTCGCGCATCGTGTCGCCGTGACTGTAACAAAAACGACCGATCCAACCTACTCCGCGAAATGGAACCGCCGAAGAAAGATCGCGTTACCAGCCGACGGCCGCACGCCGGTGTCGCGCGATTCACGTGGACGACGTGGTGTCGCCAGCTTTTCGCCGTTTTTCGCGTTAGTCCAGTCGAGCGCGCGCATTTTCGCGCGCCGGCTTCGGAGAACGCGTCGATGGAACAGAACAGAAAGCTTCTCGGTTCACGCCGCGCACGCCTCGCGGCGTGTATCGCGGCGACGTTCGGTTTCGCTGCGGCGCCCGTGGCGTTTTGTGCCACGACAGTCACGAGCTGCGCAGACGATGGCTCGCCGGGCACGCTGCGTTACGCCGTGTTGACGGCCGACGAAGGCGGTTCGGTGGATGCGGCCGGGTTGCAGTGCAGCGTGATTACGCTGCAATCGGGCGCGATCAACGTCGATGAGAACAGCCTCACGATCATGGGTCCTGGCGCTGCGAAACTCGTTGTGGATGCAGGCCAGCACAGCCGTGCCTTTTTCCACGGCGGGACGGGCACGCTTTCGCTGGACGGCATGACGATTGCCAACGGCCATGTCGGAGGCGACCGCGCACTCGGCGGTTGTATCTACTCCAAGAATTCGATCGGACTGACGGACACCGTCGTAACCGGATGCACCGCGCAAGGCGTGCACTACGGCGGCGGCGGCGGCGGCGTGCTGGCATTCGGCAATCTGGTAATGACCGGCAGCATTGTAGAAAACAACCTGGCCGAATCCTCCGCCGGGACGGCGGCAACCGGCAGCGCGATCGGCGGCGGCGTGGTCGTGGTAGGCAAGCTGACGATGTTCCAGAGCCGAATATCCGGCAATCACGCGCACGCCAATGGCGGTTTCGCGCTGGGCGGCGGCGCCTACGTGATTTCGGGCGTCGAGGCGAAATACAGCACGTTCGACGACAATCTTGGAGACGTCGCGGCATTCGACGCCGCCAATAGTTTCGCATCCGCCGGCGCGTTGGCGCTCGGCCGCAATGCGCCGCCGACGACGTTCGACATGCGCAGTTGTACCGTCGCTCACAATCGCGCCGACGTGGCGGGCGGAATGTTTCTGTCGGGTCAGAGCACCGACAAATCCACGATCTACAACAGCACGATCTCGATGAACGCAGCGAACTACGAAGGCGGCGGATTGGCGGTTGGCACGCGGATGACGATCTTCAACAGTACGATCGCATTCAATACGTCCGGGTCCTACGGCGCGGGCGGCATGTTCGCCGAGGGCGATACGCTGCGCCTGGAAAGCACGATCATCGCCGACAACAGCCCGAGCGGGATGTACGCGGCCGATCTGGACGGCTCCGCCGTTCTTTCGGGCCACAACGATCTGGTGAAACTCGTCGGCAGCGGAATGACGTTGCCCGCCGGCACGCTGCGCTCGGACCCGCACCTCGGACCGCTTCAAGACAACGGCGGAACGACGCACACGCAAGCCCTGATGCCCGATAGCCCAGCCATCGATGCGGGCAACAACACCGCAGGGTTTATTTACGACCAGCGCTTTACGGGTTTCAAGCGCGTCGTCGGCGGGTCGGCCGACATCGGTGCGTTCGAATACGATCCGGACATCATTTTCGTAAACGGTTTCAACTGATCGAGACGATCAATTGGCGCCGGCGACGGTCGGCGCACCGTTGAATTTGTATACAATTCCACCTTTCATCACGAATTGCACGTGGCGCAGCACATCGGGATCGACGAGCGGATCGCCGTCCACCGCGACGATGTCCGCAAACCGGCCGGCCTGCACCGAACCGATGCGGTCGGATGCGCCGATCAGATCCGCGCCGTTGCGCGTACCGGCAAGGATCGCCTGCATCGGCGACATGCCGTTGGCGACGAGCAGCGCGAATTCCTGCGTGTGGTCGCCCTCGCCGATGTCGGTGCCCAGAGCGATCTTCACGCCTGACTTCACGGCGAGCGGCAGATTCTTCTTCGGCAGCAGATCGTTCGCGAGTTCCTTCGGCGCCGTTCCCGGCTGCAGCAATTCGGGATGCTGTTGCGCGACTTGATAAAACACGTCGTACACCGTCAACGTCGGCACGAGATACGTGCCGTGTTCTTTCATCAGCGCGAACGTCTGCGCGGTAGCGAAGGAACCGTGTTCGACCGAATCGACGCCCGCGCGCACGGCGTTCTCGATCGCTGCCGCCGGATAAATGTGCGCGGCCACTTTCATGCCCAATCCGTGCGCGGTTTCGACGGCGACGCGCATTTCGTCGTTCGTCATCGTCTGCGCGCGCGGATCGTCGCCCGTCGAGGCGATCCCGCCGGACGGCATCAGCTTGATGAGATTCGCACCGCGGCCTTTGTGCTCGCGCACGCGCACGCGCGCCTGCTCGGGCGAGTCGACGATGCCGGCATCCCAACCCACGTGCGTCAGTTTCGGATCGAGTCCGTTTTTCGGATCGTTATGGCCTGCCGTCGGTCCCAGCGGTTCGAGCGAAACCCACAGGCGCGGACCGGGAATTTTTCCGGCATCGATTGCGTCGCGGACAGCCAGCGTTTCATCGCCGCCGCCGACATCGCGCGCGCTGGTGAATCCCTGCTGCAACATCTGGCGTACGAAAACCGCGGCGTCGAACGCGCGGTCGAGATCGCTGTGCGTCAGCCAGTCTTCGATGGCGTTCGCGCGGCTCGGCAGTTTCGCCGAGACGTGCACATGGCAATCGATGAAACCCGGCAACACGGTGTCGTGCGAAAGATCGATAACCTCGGCGCCGGCTGGCGTGACGAACCCGGATTCGACCGACGCGATGCGGTCATCGTGCACAAGAACCGACACGTTGTGGCGCGGCGTTTCCGATACGCCGTCGATCAATGTGCCGGCGTGGATGACGATGTCTTTGGCATTCGCCGCACCGGCGCACGCGAGCGAAACCAGAAAGGCCAATGCGGTTTTCTTCATACCCATGCGATCCGCTCCAAAAATCCGGATCGCATCATCGCATCCGCAACGTTGCGATCACCAGATGTCGACACGATCCACATCCGCGCGCCGCATCGCCTGCCCCGGCTTCACGTCGAACGCGGCCCAGAAATCCGGCATGTTCGACAGCGGTCCGTTGGTGCGCCACTTCGGCGGCGCGTGCACGTCGCTCAGCAGCGAACGGCGCAGCATCGCGTCGTTCGTTTCGAACAGCCACGACAGCGCGTAGCCGAGAAAGAACCGCTGCATGGGTGTGTAGCCGGCGATTTTTTCGTTCTTCTTGTATTGATCGGTTTTCTTGAACGCATCGAGCGCGATCAGCATGCCGCCGTAGTCGGCGATGTTCTCGCCGAGGCTCGCGCTGCCGTTGATATGCAGGCCGGGAATCGGTTCGTAGGCATCGAACTCTTTCACCATCACGGCGGCACGTTGATTGAATTTGTCGGCGTCGTCCTTCGTCCACCAGTCGCTGAGATTGCCGGCGGCATCGAATTGCCGGCCCTGATCGTCGAAGCCGTGCGTCATTTCGTGTCCGATAGTCGATCCCGCCGCATAGCCATAGACGACGGCATCGTCAACGTCGGCATCGGCAAATCCCGGGATCGCGAATTGCGCGGCAGGCAACACGATCTCGTTGTTCGACGGATTGTAGTAGGCGTTGTAGGTTTGCGGCGTCATTCCCCATTCTGTACGGTCGACCGGTTTACCGAGCTTGGCGACACGATCGTTGAACGACCAGCGCCGCGCGTTCATTTCGTTTTCCGCATACGAGTTGCGGCCGACGACGAGTGTGGAGTAATCCTTCCACTTGTCGGGATATCCCACTTTCTTGGTGAGTGCGGCGAGTTTCTCATGCGCCTTCTTCTTCGTGGCGTCGCTCATCCAGTCGAGCTTGTCGATGCGTTCGCCGAACGAGGTGCGGATGGATTCAACGAGAGCGTTGTATCGCTGCTTGGCAGCCTCGGGGAAAAATTCCTGCACGAACAGACGGCCGAGAATCATGCCGACGGCGCGGTCTTCCGCATCGAGCGTGCGCTTCCAGCGCGGGCGTTGTTCTTTCTGGCCGGAGAGCGTGCGACCGTAGAAATCGAAATTCTCGTCGTCGATGGCTTTGCCGAGGAACGGCGCGAAGTCGTCCACGAGATGAATGCGCAGGTAATCCCGCAGCACGGGCACGGGCGTCTGCTTCAATTGTGCTTCGAGACCCGAAAAGAATTCCGGCTGACCGACGATCACCGTCGGCAGCGAAATCTTCCATGCGCCGAGGCGTGCGGCCCAATCGATCGACGGCGTGTATTTCGTCGTCAGTTCCGCCGGCGCCATCTTGTTGTAGTTCTTCTGCGGATCGCGCAGATCGGCCAGCTCGCGCGACGATGTCGCCAATGCCGTCTCGAACGCCATCACGTGCTGTGCGCCCGCTGCTGCCGCCGCGTCGTCGTCGCCGAGCAGCTTGAGCATGCGCTGCAGATGCACCACATATGCAGCACGTGTTTTTGCGATGCCTTCTTCTGTGTTGAAGTAATAGTCGCGATCCGGAAGGCCCAATCCACCCTGTTCCAGATAGACGGCCATCACGTCGCTTTGTTTTTCGTCTTGCTGGATTTCTCCTTCGAACAGCGTCGCCGAGCGGATTTGCTGCATGGAGAAAGCGGCGTCGAGGATATCCGACAGATTCTTCGCGGCGTCGATGCGATCGAGCTCCGCCTGGATCGGTGCGAGTCCCTGCTTCTCGGCGAGCGCATCGTCCATGGCCGTGCGCCAGAAATCGCCGATCTTCTGTTCGTCGCTTCCCGCCGCAGCAGGCTTTTGCGCGGAGTCTTCGCTGATCTTGCGCAGTTTGTCGTACAGATC
>DATAVJ010000098.1:0-11756 GCA_036267795.1 Rudaea sp. | reverse complement strand
CGCTTTTTCTGGGAGCGCTGTTGTCGATTTCGTCGACGACGATCACGATCAAAGCGCTCGATGCGCTCGCCTTGAAGAAAGAACATTTCGCTCAAGTGGTTTTCGGCATTTTGATCATCGAAGACGTCCTGACAATGCCGTCGGACGCGATTGTCCCGCTGCTGTTGACGCTGAAGGTCGCGTCGCTCGCGACGGTTCTTGCGTCGATCTTCGGCATCGCCATCGGCAAATCGCTCGGACGCCGCCGCAGTTTCACGCGCGACGTCGCCGAATCGCTGCTGACACTGCCGCTGGTTTTGCCGCCGACGGTGCTCGGCTATTACCTGCTCGTCGTTCTTGGTCGCGAAGGATTCATCGGCGCATGGTTGATGCGCACGTTCGGCGTCAGCTTGATCTTCACCTGGCAAGGCGCCGTCATCGCCGCGGCGGTGGCCGCATTTCCATTGATCCTGCGCGCCGCGCGCGCGGCGTTTTCCGAAGTCGATGCGCAACTCGAAAACGCCGCGCGTTCGCTCGGCGCCACCGAGTCGGAAGTATTCTTTCGCGTTACGCTGCCGCTGGCCTGGCGCGGCGTACTCGCTGGCGCGCTGCTCGCGTTCGCGCGTGCCATGGGCGAATTCGGCGCGACGCTGATGGTCGCCGGCAGCCTTCCCGGCCGCACGCAAACATTGTCGCTGGCGATCTACGACGCGGTGATGGCGGGTGACGATGCGCGCGCGAATACGCTTGTGATCATGTCGCTGATCACCGCCGTGGTCCTGCTGATCGCTGCCGCCCAACTTCTGCAACGCGCGCGCTATTCCAAGCCATGACGCTTTCCGTCGCAATCGAAAAGAATCTGCGCGCCGACCGGCGCGAATTTCATCTGAGCATGAAATTCGACAGCCGCGCGGATGTCACTGTGCTGTACGGCACATCGGGCGCCGGCAAAACGCTGACGATGCAGGCGATCGCCGGGCTCATTCGGCCCGATGCGGGCAGCATCGCCGTCGACGACCGTGTATTGTTCGATTCAGCGATGTCCATCGACGTACCGGCACGAAAACGCCAGGTCGGTCTGGTCTTTCAAGATTACGCGCTTTTTCCACATTTGACGGTTTTACAAAATGTCGCATTTGCGCGAAAGCGCGGCTGGCGCAATCGACCGTCGTCTAACGGACAAACGGAACAGGTTCTGGTCAGCATGCATCTTGAATCGTTCGCACACGCCTATCCTTCCGATTTGTCGGGCGGTCAGCGCCAGCGCGTCGCCCTTGCGCGAGCGATCGCGTCCCGTCCACGGCTGCTTCTGCTCGACGAACCATTTTCCGCGTTGGATTCCGAACTGCGCGCCAAGCTGCGAACGGAGTTGATCGAAATCCGTCGGCGCGCGGGCATTCCGATGCTGGTCATTACGCACGACGCAAGCGATGTCGCGGCATTCGGCGGAAAAACGGTCCACGTGGACAACGGCAAGGTCGTCGAATAACCAGCGCCACTTCCCATCGCTCGCGCCTGCCGTTACGCTGCGCGCTCGCATCGGGCAGGAGTCCGCAATGTCCCAGCAATATCCATCGCATATCTGGCACAACGGCGCGATCAAGCCGTGGGCCGAAGCGACTACCCATGTGATGGCGCATGCGCTGCATTACGGTTCTTCGGTTTTCGAGGGAATCCGCAGTTATCCCACACCGAAGGGGCAGGCGATTTTCCGCCTGCACGATCACCTCAAGCGCCTGTTCAACTCGGCGAAGATTTACGACATGCCGATTCCGTATTCGATCGAAGAATTGTCGCAGGCATGCCGCGATGTGATTCGTGCAAATAAACTCGACCGCGCCTATTTGCGGCCCGTCGCGTTTCGCGGTTTGGGCGGCTTCGGCTTGTCAGCCGAAACGCCGACGGACGTTGCCGTCGCCGCGTGGGACATGGGGCCGTATCTCGGCGCGGGCGTGCTCGCGGCGGGCATCGACGCCTGCGTGTCGAGCTGGCAGCGGTTCGCGCCGAACACGATTCCGGCCGGCGCCAAAGCCGGCGGCAATTATCTGTCGGGCCAGCTCGTCGCGCGCGAAGCACGCCGTCTGGGTTTCGGCGAAGGTATCGCGCTCGCATCGACGGGGTTGCTCAGCGAAGGCGCCGGGGAAAACCTGTTTCTCGTCTTCGAAGGCGCGCTGCACACGTCGCCGGTGAGCGCCGCGCTGTTGAACGGGATCACGCGCGACACGATCATCCGCATTGCGCGCGACACGGGCATCGAAGTTTTCGAACGCGACATCCCGCGTGAATATTTGTATCTATGCGACGAGCTTTTCATGTGCGGCACGGCGGCGGAAATCACGCCGATCCGTTCCGTCGACGGCAAGCCGGTCGGCGACGGCAAGCCGGGACCGGTCACTGGAAGAATCCAGAAGCTATTCTTCGGTATTTTCGACGGAACGACGAACGCGAAAGACGGGTGGCTCGACGTCGTCTAGACGCGAAGCCGGAAATCCAGCGTCGCGACCGTTCCGACGTGCGGCCGTGGCGCCAGCGATACGCGCCAATCGTAGAGCTCGCAAAGCCGGCGCACGATAGCCAAGCCGAGCCCTGCCCCTTTGCTGCCCGCGGAGTTGGTGCCGCGGGTGCCGCGCTCGAATAATTTTTCCGCGTCTTCGGCTTTGATGCCGGGCCCCGTGTCTTCGACGGTGACTTTGCCGCGGCCAGCGCCGATGGTGACGATCACTTCGCCCTGCTGCGTGTACTTGAACGCGTTGCCGATGAGATTGCCGAATGCCACGGCGATGACGGACGACGGCGCGACGACTTCAATGTCTTCTTCGACGACGAGTTTCACATCGATCGGCTTGCGTCCGAGATGCGAGCGGTAGACGTCGATGACTTGTTCGGCGACTTTCGCCACTGCTGTCGTTTCGCCGTCGACGGGTGCGGAACGCTCGCTGCGCGAAAGCAGCAGTAGCGCGTTCGTCAATTCGGTGGACTGCCGCGACGCGCGTTCGATGCGCTTCAGGCGTTCGCGCACTTTGTCGGAAATCCCATCGCTGCCAAGCATCAATTCGGTCGTCGTGGCGATCACGGCCAGCGGTGTGCGCAATTCGTGGCTGACGTCGGCATTGAACTCGCGATCGCGCTCGACGAGAGCGGTCAGTTTGTCCGAATAGCTGTCGAGCGCGGCGGCGAGTTGTCCTACTTCGTCGTTGGCGAAGTGGATGCCCAGTTCTTCGGGTTTACCGGTGCGGCTCATGGCTTGGACGCGCTGTGCGAGGTCGGTAACCGGACTCATCACGCGGGCGGAAAGCCAGCGGCCGATAACCAGGGACAGCACCGCGAAGGCCGCTGCGGCCACCATGAGTCCTGTCAATAATTGTCGTTCACCCAATTTTTGGGTGCTCATGTCATAACGCAGGAACGCCCAGTAATTATCGTCTTTATAAACGGCGAGTTTGTAAGGCCGCAGCTTGCCTTCGTCGCCGTATTCCTGGATGTCGTAAACGCCGGTGTTGTACTGCTGTCTCGCGAACGGCACGTTGGCGAAAAAGTTTTTGCCCTTGATGTCCAGATCGTAGGTCGGGAGCAGGTAACGCGCGTCGGGCTCAGGATTCTTGCGCTTGAAGTCGACGAACTTGTCGACTTCGTGCTGAAGGTTGTTGTTTATGATTTGATCTTCGAGCCGCGCGCGCATGTAAAACGTGGCGATGGCGAATAAGCTCGTGAGGCTCAGGCCGAACAACGCAAAAGAAATGATGATGCGGCTGCGAAGCCGGCGCCGATAATGAATCCCCGTCATTGCGACGAAGCGGTCTAGACTACCGCCGCTTCCGGATCGACCATCCGATAGCCGATGCCGTGGCGTGTCTGGATCAACGGTTTGTCGAACGGCTTGTCGATCGCCGCGCGCAATCCGTGAATGTGGACACGCAATGAATCGCTATCCGGCAATTCCTCGCCCCACACACGAGTTTCGAGATCCTGCCGCGTCACGACGGACGGGCTCGATTCCATCAAATGCTGCAGGAGTTTCAATCCGATCGGATTGAGCTGGATCGATTTGCCGCCGCGCGTGACGATGAGCGTATCGAGGTTATACGTGAGATCGGCCACTTGCAGGATGCGGCTCTGCAGTCCCTTGCCGCGGCGCGCGAGAACCGTGAGGCGCGCTTCGAGCTCCTGCAGCGCGAAGGGCTTCACCATGTAGTCGTCGGCGCCGGAATCAAAGCCGGTGAGCTTCTGATCGAGCGCATCGCGCGCGGTAAGCATCAGTACCGGCGTCTGGCGGCGCGCTTCCTGGCGCAATTTCTTGCACAACTCCAGGCCATCCATGCCGGGCAGCGTGAGATCGAGCACAATCGCGTCGAACTCGTGCACCACGGCCAGATGAAGTCCGGTGACGCCATCGCCCGCGAAATCGACCACGTGCCCTTTGTCTTCGAGGTAGTCGCCGATATTCGCGGCGATGTCGCTGTTGTCTTCAATGACAAGAATTCGCATAGCTTAAGGATACTCGCGGACGGCGGATGCAGATGAACGTAAGGGAAATGCGACGTTAAGACTCCCGCGATTGCGCAGAGTTCCTGTCGCGGACGCTGATAGCGTGATTGCTGAAACGCGCGGGCAAATAAAAAGGCCCAAGGAGGTGTCATTGGGGGAACACACCTCGCTTGGGCCTAAAGCTACTGCCCCGATTACCGTAATCTGCCTGTCACCTGACCTGACCTTAGGAGTGTCGAGCAGAACTTACAGTACGGTCGATACTAGGAGAGGTTCGATTAAATTGGCGTTAAATACGCCATCGCCTTTCGTTAACCGCCGGGCGCTTATTCGCCCGGACGGCGGCAGATCATGGTGCCCGTCGGCTGCTGGCATTTTTCGCCGATACCGTTGTGCAGCGTGAACGCAAAATTCTGACTGTGCCGGCCCGAAGTGCCCGGTTCGAATCGCCAACTGCTCAACGCGGCTTGCGCGGCAGCGTCGAACACGTTCGGCGGCGACGAACTCACCGTACGGATGTCGGACACCGCGCCGTCGGCGTTGACGCTGAATTCGAGTTGCACTTTGCCTTCGATGCCCGAACTCATCGCATGTGGCGGATAGACCGGTTGCACGATGTGCAGCGGCGACAACGGCACTGTCGCGGAGCTGGCCGGAATCGCTTCATTTCCCACCGGCTCGGTGAACAGCAGCGGCGACGCCGTCATCGACGCCACCGCAACCAAGTCACGCACGCCGTCGATGGTCCTGCTGCTCGCCACGCTCACCCGCGGGCGTTCGACGCTTATTTTTTCGAAGATAGGCGATGGCGCAGGTTCGCGCTGCGAAACCGGTGGAATGGTTTCGCGCGGCGCGATGGCGGGAGCGGCAACCGGCATCGATGGCGCTTTGGCCAACTGCGAATTCCCGGTGACCATCGCCAGCGCCTGTGCCGGCGCACTGGCGAGCGCGGCGGTAATCGCTTGTGGTTGCGGCAGGACCGGCGTCGCATGTTGACGCCATACGATCAGTGCAAGCGCAATGACGACCAGCGCCGCAGGCCAGAAATGAGTGCGCTGCGTGCGCTCCTGTGCGTCGTTCACTCCGACGATGTGGCGAATACGCGCGAGCAGCACGCCGCCGCTGGCGCCGAGCGCCGGTGTCAGCAAACCTTCGTCGTGACGCAATTCTTCAAGATCGGCCAGCGTACGCGCATACGCGAGCGGACTGCCGTCGGCCAGATGCAATACGAGATCGTCGCAGCAGCTTTCGCGCGCGTTGCGCACGTCATGCGAAATCCAGTGCACGACGGGATGGTAGAAAAGGACCGTCTCGATCAAAACCTGGAACAGGTTCGCGACATAATCCCATCGGCAGACATGACCGAGTTCGTGCGCGATGATCAATTCGATTTGCGCCGGCGTGAATCCGCTCATCATGCTCGCCGGCAGCAACACGACGGGTCGGATCCAGCCGATCAGCATCGGCGTCACCGCGCGCGCCGAACACAGCAGACGGACAGGGCGACGCAAGCCGAACCGTTCGCATAGACGTGCCAGACGCAATGTCCATTCCGCCGACGGCGCACTGGCTTCGCGCACGATGCGCACCAGCCGGCGCCATTGCCAGAATGAACGCGTGGCAAGAACGGCCACGCAAACGAACCATGCGCCGACCAGCCACGGCAACGCGGCGTGCAAACGCCAACCGGATACGGCGTGATCGGCCGCCGCCAGCATGCTGGCCCCGATCGCAGGCAATGCCGACGCGGACTGCACGCCCGGTTCCGGCCATAGATAAATGAGCGTGGCGACAGGGCACGACGCGAGTGCGATCAGCGCGCCGAGGCCGAGACGATAGCGCGCCGCCATCGTGGGGAAAAACGGACGCGCCAATGCGTACGCGCCGCCGATGAAAGCGCCTTGCCAAAAGAAATGCAGAAGCACCGCGCCGACGACATTGACTACCTCAATGAAGTTCTGTGGCAACGCCATGTCATTCTCCCGATTCGATCTTGCTCAGAAGCGAACGAATTTCCTTGAGCTCTTCGCGCGATGCCGGCGGATGGCCGCCGAGCGCATGCAACACCAATTGCGACGCGGATCCGTTGAACAGTCTCTGCACCATGTCTGCGAGGTAACGCTTCTGCGTGCGGTGCTTGGTGACCGCCGCTTTGTACACATGTGCGCGTTGCGAATCGTCGCGCTCGACGAGGCCTTTGGCGTGCATGATCTGCAGCATCTTCAATGCGGTCGTGTAGCCCGCGCCTTCGTTCGCGTACAGCGTTTCATGCACTTCGCGCACCGTGCATGCGTCCTTGTCCCAGAGCACGCCGAGAATTTGCAGTTCGACATCGGTAGGCCAGGGAGCCTGCTTCGCGGAATTCGCCGTACGCATGAGTTTGCCTGCCCGATCGTTCATAGCGCCTCCAGAATTTCTACTGTACCCCGCCCGTGCACGGCAGAGAATCGCGTCAGTTATTGCGGCATCCGACTATATGCGAATTGTTGCAGAACGACGAATCGCGCCCGATTTCCTGCAGCTTGTCGTTTGTCGCACGGCGCGCGCGTTCGATTTCGCCCAACGTCTTGCACGTCGTTTGCGGAATCGATGTGCCCACCTTGGCGCGGCGTTCGCAGACCAGACGATTGCTGTCACTGTGCGTAAGAATGCCGTTGAGATTTTCCTGCGTGTTGTACAAACGAACTTTATCCTGCTCCTGCATCGTGTTTACGGAGCCCGATTTTTGCAACATCGATTCCATCAATGTCAGATCGCTCTCGACCTTCACCTTCTCGTCGGGGCGCATGAATTCGTAGCGACCTCCAGGACTCATCTCCTGGCGGATCTCGACTTCCACCTGCTTGAATTTTTCCGGCGTGTCGGCTGCAACGCGGTTTTCGATTACCCCGTCGGCGACTGCCTGACCGCACATCAATACGAGAACGCCGACCATGCCCCTCATCGCCACTGCACGCTTCATCGCACATCTCCGCATTTTTAAGGAAGAAAAGCCGGCGAAACGCCGACACCCCAAATTACGAGAACCATCGTAGACGGGAAAAACGCGTCTGTCAACGATTGTTGTCGTACGTCAATTATCGTGAGATGCGCACCGCGGAATCGGTCGGCCTTTCATTTTTTCGCGGCGCGGCGTTTGCGAACACGGCGCGCCAGGTATTCCACGATTTCCCCGGCGACATCCAAGCCTGTCGTGGTTTCGATGCCTTCCAGACCTGGCGATGAGTTCACTTCGAGCACCAACGGGCCGCGCCGCGAGCGCAATAAATCCACACCGGCGATATTCAGCCCCATGACACGCGCCGCGCGCAAGGCGGTGTCGTTTTCGGCAGCACTAAGCTGCACGGTGGTCGCCGAGCCGCCGCGATGCAGGTTCGAGCGGAATTCGCCTTCGCGCGCCTGACGCCGCATTGCGGCCACCACGCGCCCGCCGACGACGAAGCAGCGAATGTCCGCGCCGCGCGCTTCGCGGATGAATTCCTGCACGAGAAAATTGGCGTATAGCCCGCGAAACGCTTCGATGACGCTCTGCGACGCGGAGCGTTTTTCCGCAAGCAGCACGCCCTGACCCTGCGAACCTTCGACGAGCTTGATGACATGCGGCGGCTCGCCCAGCATGGCGAGCAGATCGGCCGTGTCGTCCGGATTGTCGCCGAACACGGTCGTCGGCAATCCCAATCCTTCGCGGGCGAGCAATTGCAGGCAGCGCAATTTGTCGCGCGCCCGCAGGATCGCATCGGACGAATTCGGCGTGAACACGTCCATCATCTCGAACTGGCGCAGCACGGCAGTTCCGTAAAAGGTGACCGATGCGCCGACGCGCGGAATCACCGCGTCGTAATCGGCCAGCGCCCGGCCTTTGTAGTGTACGGCGAATTTGCTCGGCTCGATGCGCATGTAGCAGCGCAGCGGATCGAGCACGCGCACGCGATGCCCGCGCGAACGTGCCGCTTCGATCAGACGCGCCGTCGAATACAGTTTGGTGTTGCGCGATAAAATCGCGATCTTCATGCGCGTTCCCCAGGCACGACGCGGCTGCGCCGCCGTCCGTGCAAATACGATTGACTTGGATTGACGATGAAACGGCCGCTCAGCGCGGTGCGCCCAACCAACATCGGAAACATCATATTGCGCCGATCGGTCAGATTGATTTCCGCATCGAAATATTTATCCGCGAGACCGACCGTCGTACGGATGAACCATCGCGCGGCCGTGTTGCCGCCGGAATCCGTGACGTTGCGCCGATCGGTCGCCCTGGCTTCGCAGATCGTCGGTGGCGCGCGATGACGCAGCGTATCGACGGCGAAGCGCAACCAGGTTTCTCCCTCGCGCTGAACTTCTTCGAGCCAGGCGACATGCAACGCCGAGGTGCGAGCGCCGGTGTCGATCTTCGCCTTCAATGTGCGCAGACCGAGGTCGGGCAACGCCAATTGTTCGCGCCATCCGATAACGATGAGATCATGCATGCGGCGTCTGCTTGGGTGAAGGGGAGGAATGGAAAAGCGCGCACAAGCGGACGTTGAAAAGCGTGCGTCAATATACACCACGGGCCCGATCGCCGGTTCCGTGCCGGAGGTGCGGCATGGGATCTTGAGGGATAGCCCACGCGCCGAGGGAAATGTCGGCGGTTTGATGTTGCAATCGCTCGATCAGCCACGCGCGCGATGTTGCGTTTGCCTGATCTATCGACATCGCATCGGCGAGATGCCTTATGTCCGTCGTATTGGAAACGGATGCGGACTGCGGTGGCGATCGATCCGCGTCGTAGCGCAGCCACGAATAAACCGAGGTGTAACGCGTTCCCAATCCGCCGTGCATCGCCGGCGTGAACGTTGCGCGATGTTCGTTCGCGATGCCGGCGCGATTGACGCGTGCCGGTGAATTCCCGGCGATCGATTCACATGATTCCAGCTGATGCAATCGCTCGAAGGAGGATCGATCGACGGCATGTTGCAACGCCGTCGGATCGATAGCGACATCGAGAAATTCGAGAGCGGCGCGCAACGTCGCAAGTGGGTCCTGCCGATAATCTTCGTAGCGCACGATGAGGTGCGGACGCTCGGCCAGCGCATCGCGCCAAATACGCAGAAACAGCAGCTGATATTCCGCCCACGACAGCGGATAGTGAAAATATCGGGACGCCGCGAAACTTGCGAAACCGATGTCCGCCGCCACTAAACCGAGCGCTCGTGCGCGATGCCACGCCGAATGCAGCGCGTCGCGCGGATCGCGCGTGAAGAAAATTGTCTTGCGCACCGGCGGATAAAATCCGGGCCAATAATGCATGACGCGCGGCGCGGGACGCGGCAGAAAATCGAACGTGCGATCGGCTGCCAACGCCGGCAACGTCCGCGCGAACGGCGCCGCGCGATTTGTGTAGCGATAGCGAAGCGGCGCTAGCCGGCTCCAATCCGAGCCGTCTTGCGCGTTCCACGGTTTCCAGATCGGAACATCGAGCTCAAGCAGGCAATTGACTAGCCACGCGCATCCGCATGGCAACTCCGGCGACACGATGTCCACGTCGTACTCGGCGTAGTCCGCAACGCCCGGCGTTTGTTGATGGGCCAAGCCGCCGTCAAACACCGACATGTTGTTTCCACGCGTTGACGATTTCCGCAGCGATGCTTGGAATACCCGTTATTGCGCCATCGTTGCGAACGATGAAATGCGGCGAGAGCGGAAATTCGGCCGCTTGGCCTACTCCGACCACCTCGTCGTTTTCGCTCTGCGCATATACAGTTGTGCGAGTTTTCAAGATCGACAGTGGGCAGTCCACGAACACTTCGAAATAGCCTTTTACAGTACGGCGGTTCAGCGCATGAACCTCATGAAAAAGCGACACCGTCGCGACCACGGCGATGACGCCCTGCTCCTCGATCAGCGCCGCCAAACGACTCATCCGAACGGCCAGCGTGCAACGGGTTTCCAAGTCGTATCGGCGCTCGTCGAACGCGCCGCGCAATGCATCGCCGTCGAGCAAGACTGCGGCGCGACCGTCGGCCCGAAGGCGGCATACGATTTCGTTCGCAATCGTCGTCTTGCCCGCGCCGACAAGACCGGTGATCCAGATCACGCCCATCACGCGACGCCAACGCCTTGCCACCGCCAGTCGTGGCGCCATGATCGGCGGCGCAGCAGTTTTCGATATACGTTCAGATCGTTGTCTGAATCGACTTCACACCAGCGTCCATCGATCGGGACGACTCCGATCGTCGCGCCATGCGCAAGCAGATGCGACAAAAGTGTCGTCATGTCCATCGCCGCCGTCATCTGCGGCGCGATCGTATCGAGCATCGAGCGCGTCGACGCCCATCCGCGCTGCGTGAATTTCAACAGTCCCGTAAATTGACCGTGGATGTCGTCCGATGCGCAAGCGCCGCCGCCGATCTCGACGAGCGCGCCCGCCGCGTGACGCAGTCGTTCGGCATCCGCGTAAATATCGTCGAAGCGCAGCGACCACAGATCGCGCCAGCCGACATCGCTGGTGATCGCGATGTCTTCACGCGCTTCGCTAAGTTTGGAAATCCAGTCGGGATGAAAAACGCAATCGCCGTAGACGACGATGAAGCCCGACGCGAATTTCTCCGGATTCGCGCAACGCAGCGAGGCAACCGGTCCGGTCGAATGCCAGTCGCCGTTTTCGACGAGATCAACATTGGCGACGTTGCTCAGCATGCCGGCACGATAACCGCCGACCAGAACGACATCTTGAATTCCCGCGGCACGAAGGCCGAGTAATTGCCAATCGAGCAAGCGACGGCCGCCGAGTTTTGTCAAACATTTGGGACGATTCCGCGTGTGCTTCATCAAGCGGCTGCCGCGCCCGGCGGCCAGGATGATTGCCGTGCGCGTCGTCATCCGTGCAGTTTCTGCGCGACCCAGATCCGTGTGGAGAACGGAACGGAAACTCGCGCGGGCAGAGCGTGCGAAATATCGTCGAGAATCGCATCGAGTTGCCTTCCGGCTTGTCGGACGAGTGTCGCGTGGGCGCGGAAACCTGCGACGAAAATGTCGCGACTTGCGTGGTGCGTGAAACGGCAATCGAAATTGCGCGCGGCATCGAACAAACCGCTTTCGCGAATGACGTCGCTCGGGTTTTCGCGGCGAGTCCCGAGCGCATAGTCGGGCAAGCGACGGCGAATCACGGTCTCGATTTTTCGCTGGACGGGATCGTCCAGATCACGATGATTCCACAGACACGCGATCCATCCGCACGCTTGCAGAAGTCGTGCGGCTTCACGCAGAGAGGCGGCACGGTCGAGCACGTTGAACGAAGAACCGAAACAAACCAG
>DATAVJ010000097.1:0-7681 GCA_036267795.1 Rudaea sp. | reverse complement strand
CTCGGTAGCCTGCCAGGCCATTGCAATCACAACGTCCGCGCGCCGCTCGTCAACACGCTCAATCTCGCGCACCTGATGCCGGTATCGGCCGTGTGGGCCGGGCCGCGTATCTGTCCGAATGATTTGTTGCCACCGCACTCGTCGCCACTGCTCACCGCGGTCACGAACGGCACGACACCGTTCCGCTTCACGAACTTCGTCGGCGACGTCGGCCATACGGTGGTGCTGGGGCCCACCGGCGCCGGCAAGAGCGTTTTCTTGAATCTGCTCGAAGGGCAATTCCTGCGTTACCCGAACGCACAGGTCTACATCTTCGACAAGGGCGGCAGTTCACGCATCACGACGCATGGCGTTGGCGGTACGTTCTACGACCTCGGTTCGGAAAACGGCCTCGCGTTCCAGCCGCTCGCCGATATTCATCTGGGAACCGGACGCACCTGGGCCAGCGAATGGTTGCTCGACATTCTTACCGCGGAAAATGTCGCGATCACGACGGCGACCAAGAAGGCATTGTGGGAGGGCTTAAGCACGCTGGCCGAAAGCCCGCGTCCACACCGCACACTCACGGGTCTGTCGATCATGGTGCAGGACACCGAGATCAAGCGCGCCTTGCATCCCTACACGATTCAAGGCGCGCACGGCGCGTTGCTCGATGCGAAGCATGACAGTTTGAATCTTGGCCGGTGGCTCGCTTTCGAGATGGAAGAGTTGATGCAGAGCAAGGGTGCGGTCATGCCCGTGCTCGCGTATTTGTTCCATCGGCTTGAGCAGCGCTTCAACGCCGCGGCGCCGACGCTGCTGGTGCTCGACGAAGCGTGGCTGTTCCTGGATCACCCGGCGTTTGCCGCGAAGATTCGCGAGTGGCTGAAAGTCCTGCGCAAGAAAAATGTGTCGGTGATCTTCGCCACGCAATCGCTCGCCGATGTTGACGCCTCACCGATCGTCGCGACGATCAAGGAAGCGTGCCTCACGAAAATCTATTTGCCGAACGCGAATGCACTCGACGACGACATCGCGGCGATCTACAAGAAGTTCGGATTGAACGATCGTCAATTGCGCATCCTGCAGCATGCGCGGCCGCGCAAGGACTATTACCTGACCTCGCCGGACGGCAATCGCCTGTTTGATTTGGGACTCGGATCGCTCGCGCTCGCGTACTGCGGTGCGACCAGCGCTGAAGTTCAAACGCTCGCCAAGGCGATCCATCGCGAGCATCCCGACGACTTCAATCGCCGCTATCTCGCGGCGCGCGCCGCCGATCCGTCGCCCGAGCGTCGCTTGCCCGTGGACTGGGCGATCGCGGCGCTCGATTCCCTTTCCGCCACTTCGTGAGGATGTTATGAACCCGACTCGACATGCCTTGTTCGTCGCGATCGCGACGGCTTTCGTTGCCGCGCTACCGACGCGCGCCCACGCGCAGTTCGCCGTCATCGATGCGGCGAACTTGAATCAGAGCTACTTGAACGGTGCGCAGCAAGTGCTCACCGCGGCGCGGACGCTGCAGTCGAACATCAACGAAGCGCAGATGATCGCGAACCAGATTTTGAACCTCAAGAATCTGCCGCAGCAGATCATCAATTCGTACGTCTCGCGTTTTCAGCACATCTTGTCGGACGTGCAACACCTGACGCAGCTCGTTGGCAACTACAACAACTTGTCCATGAGCTATGCGACGCGCTATCCGAACCTCCGGATGTCGCCGGGCGACAGCATCGATATGTTCTCCCTGCAAGCGCAGTGGGGCGATCAGCATCGACAGAATTTGTTGCAAGCCTTGCAGCAAGGTGCCGGCGTACTCAAGGATCTGCAATCCAACGTCGGCGATACGCGGTTCATGTCATCGAGCAGCCAGAGTGCTGTCGGTGCGTTGCAGGCCATCCAGGCCGGCAATCAGTTGACGATGCGCGTGAACGACGATTTGCAACGGCTCAACACGCAGGTCGCCACGTTCCACGGCGTCGTGTTGGAAAAGATGGCGCGCGAACAGTCGGAGAACGATGCGGCCGAAGCGCTACGGCTGCGGCTGCACGCGCACGACCGCGATCAATACACGCCGATGCCGGCGCGCGATCCCCGGTACTAATCGGCGACGTATTCCGCCATTCGCTCCACTCCAAGGAAATCCACATGACGCCTGATACCGGCACGTTGACGCAACTGCTCAACGCTTTTCTCACCGTCTTCAATGGCGGCTGGAGCACCTTGCAGCCGAAGGCGATGTCGCTCTTCGGCATTCTCGTCGGCATCGAATTGACGTTGTCGGGTCTGTGGTGGGCGATGAGCGGCGACGATGCCGTGAAGAGCTTGCTGCAGAAGCTGCTTGTGATTGGGCTGTTTCTGTTCTTCATCCAGCAGTGGCAGATGCTGACCACGACCACGATGCAGTCGTTCGCGCGCGCCGGTGCCGCTGCGGGCGGTGCACCCGACTCGCCCGGCAGTCTCAACATCGCCGATCCGTCGACGATCGTTGCCGAAGGACTGAATGCGATCCAGCCGCTCAGCGACAAGGTGGATGCGCTGACATCCGGCACCTGGACGGCCTTGAAGAACCTGGGGTCGATCATGCAAATGGGTTTCGCGATGATCGGCATCCTCTTTGCGTTTTTCCTGATCGGGATTCAGTGTTTTCTCGTCTACCTCGAGTTTTACATCGTTGCGATTCTCTCTCTGATCCTTCTTCCCTTCGGCGTGTACCGGCCCACGGCGTTTCTGGCCGAGAAAGCGTTCGGCGCGGTGATCGCGCACGGCATCAAGCTCATGGTGCTGTCCTTCATCATCGCGATTGCCCAACCAATCCTCAAAGCCATCACGGTTCCGGCAGATCCGTCGATGCATGCCGCGTGGTGCACGCTGCTCGCCGCCATGACGATCTGTTTTCTGGCGTGGCACGCACCCAGCATCGCCGCGGGACTGCTTGCCGGTTCGCCGTCGCTGCATGCCGGTCACGTGGCCGGCGCTGCCCTTCAGACGGGCGGTGCGCTCATGCTCGCGGCCGGCGCGCGCGCCGCACCGGCGGCCGCGAAAGCAAGCACGGGAGGTCGCGTGGGCGATACGCTGCAGGCGGCGTCTTCACTCAAGAGCGGCGCTTCCATTGGTGCGAGCCGAGCCGCCGACGCCGGTGCTGGACCGATCGGTCAGGCGATGGGCGCGATCGGCGGCGCGGCCAAGGTGATGTTGAGTCCGCTCGCGCGTGCCGCCGACGTCATGCGCAAGCGGATGTCGGACGGCGAACTCGCAGCCTTAAGCGTGCACGGCGTGGTACCTGCAACGGATAGCGTCGCATCGTCGTCAACTAAGAGTTCCCCCGCAGCGGGCGGCGATGCCGTTCCCCCTAGCGGCGCCCCTGCGCCGTCCGCTGCATCTTCCACAACGCAAGCCTCGACACGCACCACAGCGGGATCGACATCGTCGACCCATTCACCGGCGAACACCGTCAATTCTCCGGTGAGTGCAGAGGCTCATGCGGTCACGACGACGGCTTCGCCGAGCAGTGTCAGCGCATCTCCCGTGCGCGAGGCAGCACGAATCCATTCCGGTCAACGCCGTATCGATGACACGGTTACGGATGGCTTGCGACCGAATTTCGGTGCGAGCTTGCATCGCGATGCCGCCGCGCGTGAAGGCGCGACCAAGGCGACGCAGCGGGCGGCCGATGCAGCCGATCCGGAACTGGACGCGTCCACCGAATCGGCGTCTCGCGTTGACGAACCGCCGTCGTCGTCGGCGTCCGATGCTTCCCCGATCAAGGAGTGATGCATGTCGCTGGCCGATGAACTGTTGCACGAACCGGTGGGCCGCAAATCCGATGTCGCACACATCACGCCGTACGGCGCGGCACGCCGTCAGTGGGATGATCGCTTGGGGACGGTCGTGACGAATGCCAAGCACTGGCGCCTTGCCTTTTTCGCCGTACTGTTCGCGACGTTGGCGCTCACAGGCGGCATTTTGTATGCGATGACGCGCTCGCTGGTCGAGCCGGTCGTGATCACGCTCGACAAGACGACCGGAATCACCAACGTGATCGGCAAGGCGTCGACACAAACCTATACGCCTCAGCAAGCCGAGATCGCGTATTTCTTGAGTCATCTGGTGCGGCTGCTTCGCACCGTGCCGCTCGATGGCGTGGTCGTGCGCACGCAATGGAATGAAGCGTATCGCTTCATGCGTCAGTCCGCGGCCATGAAGCTCAACGAGTGGGCACGCCGTCTCGACAGTCCGTTGTCGAAAGTCGGTCAGGAGACAGTGACGCTGCAATTGCAAAGCGTGCTGCCGATCGCCGCCGACACCTACGAGTTGCGCTGGTCACAATCAATCTACAGCCGGGAAGGCGCGTTGTCCGATGCGTCGACGTGGACGGCGACGTTCTCGCTCGAATTCGAGTCACCGACAACGGAGGAGGACATCGCCATCAATCCGCTCGGCATTTACGTCAAGGATTTCGAGTGGCACCGCGACCTCGCGCCGTCCTCGCACTGATTGATCCGCTCATCGCGTTTTCTTCCTCTCTATATAAAGGAGTGCCATGCGTACTGCTCTCGTTTTCGCGTTGTGCCTCGGTGCCGGCGTTGCCGCACAGGCCGCCGACACCGCTACGAATCCGATCGTCCCGTCGGTGAAGGAATTCATCCCGACCTTGCCGACGATCCGGGTGAACGGACGGGCGCCGTCCGTGACGCCGCCGCTACTCGCGCCGGCCGATCCCGTTCCAGACGTGTCCGACGCGACACCGGCTTGGGCAGCAACGCCGATACCGTGGCTGCCCGCTGATTTGGCACTGCCCATTTCGCATGCGAAATCGCCGCGCGAGCTGGTCGCCGATAAGGCGTTCAACGACGAAAAAGACACGTTCGATGCGAGGGAGCGCGCGCGTGTCGCGGAGTACATCGGCAAAGCAACCGAACATCCGACAACGGCCAAGAGCGCGGGTAGCGCAACGGTCTACGGTTACCGCGAAGGCGACATCTATCTCGTCTATGCCGGCCTCGATCGGTTGACGGATATCGAACTGGAAGCGGGCGAGAGCCTGACGGCCGAGCCGGTCGCCGGCGATACCGAAGGCTGGATCAAGGCTGAGTTCACGAGCGGCAGCGGTACCGCTGCGCGCACGCACATCGTCGTGAAGCCCCGTGACGAAGGGATCGAAACGAACCTGATCGTGCCGACGACCAAACGCGTCTATCAATTGGATCTTCGCGCGAAACCGGACTGGTACATGCCGGCCGTGCGCTGGTTTTACCCCGACGAAGAGGCGGCCTTGGTCGTGAAGAAAGAAACCGATCAACAGGCGAAAGAGAACAGCAGTGAATCGTTGGCGGTCTCGCCGGACAAACTCAATTTCCGCTACCGCGTGAAAGGCCGCGACGTACCGTGGAAACCGGCGCAGGTTTTCGATGACGGAGCGAAGGTCTATTTGAAGATGCCGGAGAGCATGGCGACAAGTGACGCACCGGCTTTGTTCGTCATCGAAGACGGCAGGCCGCTGCTCGTCAACTACCGCGTCAAGGATCGTCTCTACGTCGTCGATCGACTGTTCGCCAACGCGCAGTTGCGCGTCGGTGATCGATCCGTTGATGTCGAGCGCTGTGCCGCTCATTCCTGGTTTTGTCATTGAGGACTTAGGCTATGACGACTGACACCGGCTACATCCCACCCGAGAGTACGCCGCCGATTGATTTGCGTGCGCTTAACCCCCGCGTGAAACGGTTGAACCGCAGCGCGATTGCCGCGGTGGTCGCGGGGCTTGCGATTCTCATCGCGTTTGCGTTGGCTGCCGCGTTGCGGCAGCCCGCGAAGACGCCGGTGCAGAGCAAGGCAAACACGCAGCTCGTCTTGCCGTCCGATGCGCTCAATGATTTGCCGGGCGACTATGCAACGGCCGCCGCGCGCGAGCGGCGCGACGTGCCGAAACTCGGAAGCCCGATCGGCGGCGAGTTCGGCGCCGCACAACTCGACGTCCGAAATGAAGCGCTTGCGCGCACGGGGACGGCCGCCGATGATCCGGTCGGCAAGATGCTCGCCGATATGACACTGGCGCGATTGAAGCGACGCGCGGCGGCGCGCGATGCGAAGCCGGACTTCGGTGATCATCCGATAGGAACGCCGACAGTGGCGACCGCCACCGAGCATGCGTCGTCGAGTGCGTCGACGGCAGCTGACGCGGAGGCGCGCTCATCGCGCGATCAGGACAACCGGCAGGACGATAAGGTCCAATTCGCCAGTGCACGTCGCACGTCCGATCCGTATCTCGAGCAATCCGTGCTCACGCCAGCCAACACCGTCTATGTCGGTGCGGGTACGCTGATCTCGGCGGTGCTGCTCACCGGCATCAATAGCGATCTGCCGGGCATGATTACGGCGCAAGTGGCCGAAACCGTTTATGACACGGTGTCCGGCAAACATGTGCTGATTCCGCAAGGCTCGACGCTGATCGGCGAATACGACAGCCGCGTCACCTACGGGCAGGAACGCGTGCTGTTCGTGTGGACGCGCGTGCGATTTCCGAATGGCAGCAGCATCAGTCTCGATGGCATGCCGGGAACGGACTTGTCCGGCTTCGCGGGCGTCCGCGACAAGGTCGACAATCACTGGTGGAAGCTCGCGCAAGGCGTCGTGCTCGGTTCATTGCTCGGCGCCGCGGCACAGCAGTCTTATGGCGGCGGCATCAGCACCGCGAATCCATCACTCAGCCAACTCGCGACCGCGGGTGCGGCACAGAACATCAATAGCGCCGGTCAACAGCTCGTGCAGAAAGACTTGCAGGTGCAGCCGACCTTGATCATTCGGCCCGGTCAGCGCGTCGCCGTGTTCGTGACCAAGGACATTGAACTGCCGCCGTATCACGGCTGAAGCAATTTAAGGAGAAGCCATCATGTCTCGTTCGAACAAGCCGCTACCGTCGATTCCGGTCAAGCACGTTCCCATCCGCAAGGTAGTGACGATCACCAAGCCGCTCGAAACGAAGCTGCGCGCGTACATCGTCTATTACACCGAACAACAAGGACTCGATCCCAAACAGGCGCCGGCCGAGACGGACACGATCGTCGCACTCATTGAAAACTATCTGGCGCGTGATCAGGGATTCAATCGCTTCTTGCGCGCAAAGTCGGCATCGAATTCGTCCCCGAAAAAAACAGCAGCGCCATTGCCTTCGAGCAATTGACGGTAACAATCCGAAGTAATCGTTTACACGCATTAATCCAGTAAATCACATAACTACTACCTATGCGATCGGCTAGGTGTGCGAGGAGATGAAATTGCGCATTATTCGATTCTCACTGGCAATCGTCGATGGAGCCCTATGTTCGTAGTGAAGAGTGCACGTGCGGCAGCATTGAAAGTCCTGCTCGCACATTTTCCCAATGTGCCGTTTCTGATGCGCGATGCTCGACAGACGTTCGACGCCGAAACGGAGAGCGACCTGCCGGCCGCAATGGAGGAACTCCGCACGCGTTTGCAAAGCGACCTGAGGAGCCTCAATTCAATCGATACCGCATCTACCGTAAATACCAATGAGTGAACTATCATTTGGCCCTTGCCCTTCGGGGCGCCAGCAGGTAAAACGTGTCCGGGTTGCGGTGATTCATTCGTCGCGCTCGACAGCGTTGAGGCATTGGGAGGAAGGCACGTGGAGAACGCAAAGGTCGGTTCAAAAAACAAGAAGCGCAGGGTCTACGTTCACGTC
>DATAVJ010000096.1:0-19651 GCA_036267795.1 Rudaea sp. | reverse complement strand
GCCCTTGACCATGTAATAGTGATAGCGGTAGCGCAACGTGCAGACGATTTCCGTCGCCAGCGCCTCGTTGAGCAGTTTGATGACAGTCTCGCGATCCGCCGAATAGCCTTGCGTCACCGCGCCCTTTTCCATGTGCTGGCGCGCGCGCTCGCGGATGATTTTGATATCGGTGAGAAATGGCTGGGCGGACATCGTGACACTCCGTGTTTGGCGTTGGCTGAGCGGGTTGCAAACTATCCTCGCGATGGTGGCACGCGAGCGCGCGCCGCGCAACGTTCGGTTCGGCTAGTGCAGATTCAGTTCAAGTTTGGCGCAATGTGATCAGCGCTTGCCAAGCCAGTCGTGAATCGCGCTCGGCACCTCGCGCTGCGCGCGCCCGGACACATAAATGCCTATATGGCCGCCCTTGAACGCGAGTTCGGTGTAGTCGTCCGTGCCGATCGCTTTTTTCAACGGTCGCGACGCGGATGGCGGCACGAGATGATCCTGCTCCGCGAAAATATTCAACACCGGCATCGTGATTTTCTTTAGATCGACTTCTTTGTCGCCGATCTTCAAGCCGCCTTCGATGAGCTTGTTGCCCTGATAGAAATCCTTGATGAATTGGCGGAACGCCTCGCCGGCCTGATCGGGGCTGTCGAAAATCCATTTTTCCATGCGCAGGAAGTTTTCGAGTTCTGTTTTGTCGTCGAGGATATCGACGAGACCGACATACTTCTGCTGAAAAAGGCGCACCGGTTTCAGCGTGAGATAGCACCAGTTCATCAGGTCGGCAGGAACGTTGCCGAGCGTGTCGATGAACAAGTCGACGTCGATGCCGCGCGTCCAGTGCGAAAGCATGTTGTCCTTCGTGTGGAAATCGACGGGCGTCACCATCGCGATCAGATGCTCGACCTTCTGCGGATAGATCGACGCGAAACACAAGCTGAAGGATCCGCCCTGGCAAATGCCGAGCAAGTTTATTTTTTCCACTTTGTGACGTTTCGCGACCACGTCGACGCAACGCTTGATGTAGCCGTTGATGTAGTCGTCGAGCGTGAGATAGCGATCGGACTGATCGGGATAACCCCAGTCGATGATGTAGACATCTTCGCCGAGCGCGAGCAGATGCTTGACGAGCGAGCGATCGTCCTGAAGATCGACCATGTAGGGGCGGTTGACCAGCGCGTAGACGATCAGCAACGGTACTTTCGACGTCGGTTTGTCGGCACCTTTGAAGCGATATAGCACTAGCTTGTCTTCACGATAGATTTCTTCGCGGTCTGTGACGCCGAAATCGACATCGTCGAGCGTGCGCAGCGTTTTCAGGCCGGCGGCGAGCTTTTCGTTGAACTTGGTCGCCTCGTCGATGGCGCGGCGCGGATCGATGCGGATGGGATCCATGATCAACGACTCCTCGCGCCGCGGCGGCGCTTGCGCGTGACGGCCTTAGACGACTTCACCGCAATGCTCATTCGCGCCGCAGCGGACGTGCGTTTGCCGGATTTCCTGGCTGCCGCCAAACGCATGGCGTTGATTGCGTCGGCGAACGACAGCGGCGCATGCTCATGCACGCTCGCCGAGCGTTTATGCGAACGCTCCGCTGTTGCACGCTTCGGCACCGGTTTGCGGCTCGGACGTTTCTTCTGCGAACGTGTCGCTTTGATGTGTTCGACCGGATTGACCACGCGCGCCGCAGCGGCCGTACGCGGCGGCCGAGCGCGTTTCGCCGGCGCCGGGGTCGGTATCGTCGCAGCAGGTTTCGGCGGCGGCGGCGCAGGCGCTTTCTCACGCATGGCCATCGCGCGCTTCAGTTCGCGCACTTCTTCGCGAAGCTCATCGATTTCCTTCGATGATTCCGCCGAGCGGCCATTGCGTATCTCGCGACGCAGATCGTGCAGTCGCTTGTGCACGCTGTTCAATTCCGAGCGCGTCGGCATGCCGAAGTCGGTGCTCATGCGCTCGACTTCCTGCTGGATCGCCTGCCGCACGCGCATCTGCGAATTGACGACGTCGCCGTACACTTTGCGGAATTCGTCGGACAGCGCGATCTCCGCGTACGCTTCTTCGGCCGCGTCGACCCATACATCGTACAGCGCGCGCATCGAATCGATCTGACGTCCGGGCTCATCGTGCTCGCCCAGCTTGCCCTCGAAAATCTCGAAACTGCGCTGACTGGATTTCAGCATCAATCCGTTGTAACGGCCGAGCGCATCCTGAAACTCGACGAAAGACGCCGCCATTTTTTGATAGTGTTCCTGACGCTCGCGCGCGAAGCCGAAAGCCGGCGCGTGCAGCCACGACAGGCCTTCCTTCTTCATCTGATCGAGGAACGGCGCGAAGTTCGGCGGCAGTTGGCCAAAACCCTGCAAACCCGGCCCGCGCATGTCGCCGAAAATCTTGCCGAAGGGATTGTTGCGGAATGTTGCATCCATGCCGGGCATGTTGAAGCCGGTGCGCAAAGCGTCGGTCCAGTTCGGTACGGCGAACCCCTGCGGCATCTTGCCCGCCGCGGCGCCGAGCAGCGATTGCATCAGCGCGACGTAATTCTTCGCGCTCGAAATCAGCCGATCGGCGGTTTCGGTTTGCTTTCCCGAGTTGCCAAATAGTTTGGACCACTGTTCGAGCCCATCCTGCCACGGCGTATTCATCGTCGGCGGCTGCACGACGCCGCGCGTGGCGTCGGACCAAGCGGTCCAATACTGCTGCTGCAGCGCTTGCCAGTCGTTCATCCAATCCTGGGGTGATTTTGTGCCGTTCATCATGCGTCTCCGACAGGAGAGCGATGCTAGCACGCTGGTATTTTGGTCAGCAAAAATATGAATATGGAGAACAGACTTCGATTGGCCCAGCGCAGCCCCGCATGACAGCGCTATTCAAAACCAGCGCCGAACAATTCGTCGTATCGATAGAGAATCGGCTGACCCGAATAAATCGTCATTGTTGGACGATTCTGTTTGTCTATAACCATAGAACGCGGAGAGCAATTAGAGAATCCGCACGGTTCTTCATAGATGCCTCCAAAACCAACCGCAGCATTCAGCGTCCCATTGGCATTTGCGTGGAGCAAGAAGATTCGCCCGGTGTCATACATATAATCTTGGGCGTACCCGAAAACTCTGAAACCGCCGCTCGCATCCAGCACCAACGCTTGCGGAGAAGTGTTACTGGCGCCTACGCTAAACAGAATCGCTCCGCCGTGCCCGAACGTGTCGTCAACAGCGCCTTCGGGAGCTATTCGTATGACGTACATCTCGCTATTCGCGTAAGAGCCGGCGATATATATTCGGTCTGAACTGTCCACCGCAAGGCAGCAGGTCCATTCGGTCCGGCTGGGCAAGTATATGCCGCCTTCGCCGAACCCGGAGGCGAGCGAACCGTCCTGAGAGAGTTTGAATATGCTCGTGCCATTGGCTGACGCTCCGTCGGGAAAGTCAACAGCACTGATGAACACTTCGTTCTTGTTTGAGACAAAAATATTCGTTGCCAACAGCGAGTCCGAACCGGTCGAGGCTGTCAGCGCGACTTGGCCGTTCGTGCCGAACGACAAGTCCGGTTTACCGTTATCGTCAAATCGGGCAACAAGAACATAGAATGGGTCACGGTTTTTCGGGCGAACAGTCGTCGCAAGCACAATTCTGCCCGATGCATCCAACGCCAGGTAAGACGCGTCGCCACTGATCGAACACGGTAATTGAACGAGCGCGGTTCCGGTCCACGTGGAATTTCCAAAAGAGTTATCAATCGAGCCGTCAGTTGCAAATCGCGCGACGAAGCCATAGGTGGTTTCGGTGCTCGAGCAGCTGGCGATTGGAAGCGTAACGAAGCCGGCGATCAATGGTTTTGAGTCGCCGTCGACAACTATGCTAGTAGCTTCATTTCCGAATCCAACGAAATTTGGAACAAAGGCAATGCCTTTAGGCCCGAATACCCTATCAAATCCCAATGGGCTTACAGCAAGCACGAACGATTGATACACGCCGTCAACGATGGCCGAACCAACCGTATAGATATTTCCATCCGCGTCTAGAGCAGAGGCTTGACCATCAAGGCTCTCCGCACCCCAAGACAGAGGATCATAACCGTCCATCGCATATCCGAACTTCAGATCAAGCGGCGTCGAATTCGACGTCGAAGTCGTGCAAACGGCGGCTACAACCAATGCCGTAACGAAACAGCGCGATAAACGCATGGCAATGCCTCTGAGTTCAAGAGGCAGCCAGCATAGAGAGTAGAAATCCGTCGTTCCGGACAATTTCCGGACAGGATGAAGTCAGAGGGAAGTGCCTGCGACACACTCCCCAAGAAATTTACGCCGCGCCGGCGTCCTCGGTAACGGCCTTCATCGACAGGCGAATACGACCCTGCTTGTCGACTTCGAGAACCTTCACCTTCACGATGTCGCCTTCCTTGAGCTTGTCGGACACTTTCTCGACGCGCTCGTTGGAAATCTGCGAGACGTGCACGAGGCCGTCCTTGCCGGGGAGAATCGTCACGAACGCGCCGAAATCCATCAGCTTGGCGACTTTGCCTTCGTAGATGCGGCCCGGTTCGACGTCGGAAACGATCTGCTCGATGCGTGCCTTCGCCGCTTCCGCCGCTTCGCGATTGACGGATGCGATGACGATGGTGCCGTCGTCGCTGATGTCGATCGTGGCGCCGGTTTCTTCGGTGATGGCGCGGATGGTGGTGCCGCCTTTGCCGATGACTTCGCGGATTTTGTCCGGATGAATTTTCATCGTCATCAAACGCGGCGCGAATTCGCTCATTTCGGTGCGCGACGCAGTGATGACCTTGTTCATCTCGCCGAGAATGTGCAGGCGGCCGCGCTTGGCTTGCTCCAGCGCCACGCGCATGATTTCTTCGGTGATGCCGTCGATCTTGATGTCCATCTGCAGCGCGCTGATGCCGTCGGCGGTGCCGGCGACTTTGAAATCCATGTCGCCGAGATGATCTTCGTCGCCAAGGATATCGGACAGCACGACGAAGTTGTCGCCTTCCTTCACCAGACCCATCGCGATACCCGCGACCGGGGCTTTCAGCGGAACGCCCGCATCCATCATCGCCAGCGACGAGCCGCAGACCGAGGCCATCGACGACGAACCGTTCGATTCCGTGATTTCGGAAACGACGCGGACGACATACGGGAATGCTTCCATCGACGGCTTGACGGCCTGAACGCCGCGCTTGGCGAGACGTCCGTGGCCGATTTCGCGGCGCTTCGGCGCACCGAAACGGCCCGCTTCACCAACGGAAAATGGGGGGAAGTTGTAGTGGAACAGGAATGGATCTTTCGATTCGCCTTCCGGCGCGTCGATGATCTGCGCGTCGCGCGCGGTGCCGAGCGTGACGGTGACCAACGCCTGCGTTTCGCCACGCGTGAACAGCGCCGAACCGTGCGTGCGCGGCAATACGCCGACGCGAACGGCGATCGGGCGCACGTCGTCGAGCTTGCGCCCGTCGATGCGCACTTTCGAAGCAAGAACGCTGTCGCGCAGCGTGCGGTATTCGAGTTCGCCGAATTCCTTGGCGAGTTCGGCGGCGTTCCAGCTTTCCGCTTCGGCGCGGCCGGCGAGAGACTGCATGACATCCTGCTTCGCCAGCGAAATCGCATCGCGGCGTTGCAGCTTGTCGCGCACCTTGAATGCATCTGCGAGGCGGGCGGCGACGCTTTCTTTCAGCGCGCCGATCATCGAGGCGTTCTTGGCAGGCGCCGTCCATGCAGACGGTTTGGTTCCAACTTCCACGGTGAGTTCGTTGATCGCGTTGATGACTTTCTGCAATTCGCGATGACCGAACATCACGGCGCGCAGCATCACGTCTTCCGACAGCAGTTTCGCTTCGGATTCGACCATCAGCACCGCGTTCGACGTGCCGGCGACGACGAGGTCGAGCTCGGACGTTTCGAGTTCGGTCTTGGTCGGATTGAGAATGTAGTTGCCGTTGGCGTAACCGACGCGCGCCGCGCCGATCGGGCCGTTGAACGGAATGCCGGCTAGCGAGAGCGCGGCAGACGCGCCGATCAACGCGGGAACATCGCCGTCGACTTCGGGATTGAGCGACAGAACCTGCGCGATGACCTGCACTTCGTTCTTGTACTCTTCCGGAAACAGCGGGCGCACGGGGCGATCGATCAGGCGCGAAGTGAGCGTTTCTTTTTCGGTCGGACGTCCTTCGCGCTTGAAGAACCCGCCGGGGATGCGGCCGGCCGAGTAGAACTTTTCGACATAGTCGACGGTGAGCGGGAAGAAATCTTGGCCCTCACGCGCCTTGGAGGCGGCGACCGCCGTCACCAGCACGACGGTGCCTTCCATCGACACCATTACCGCGCCCGACGCCTGGCGGGCGATTTCGCCCGTTTCGAGCATCACTTGATGTTTACCGTACTGGAATGACTTGGTTACTTTCGCCACTGTGGTTTATCCCGGATTTTTTTGAGAAGGGCGGCCGCCATCGGCCGCCTCAGAGTTTCGCGTTCGCGATGAATAATTACCGACGGATTCCGAGTCGCTCGATGAGCGTCTTGTAACGGTCGTTGTCGGAGTTCTTGAGATAGTTCAGCAAACGGCGGCGCTGATTGACCATCTTCAGCAGACCGCGGCGCGAATGATGATCCTTGTCGTGCTCGGCGAAATGCTTCGACAGATGTTCGATGCGGGCCGAGAGCAGCGCGACTTGCACTTCCGGCGAACCGGTATCGTTGGCGGCGCGGCGGTAATCGGCGATGACTTTGCTGGTTTGTTCGACTGAAAGCGACATGATGTAAATCCTTTATTGCGTCCGGCGCGGTTCGGCTGGGTCAACCTGGGCTGACTAGCGCAATCCGCGTTAGTGAAAACCGACCCGGCAATCCTGATTCGGACGGGGTCGAATTGAAAAAGCTCATTATTATAACCGTTTTAGGCGACCGGCGGGCAAACTGAAGCGCTTTTTTGTGGGAATCCGCAGGGTTTCTAAAGCTTAACCCCGAAACGGGCGGCGATGAGGACGGTGGCGAAATACAGCAATACCGTCAGCACGCATGACGCCCCGAGCGCCAGCCAGAAATTCATGCCGTTGCGAAGCAGATAAGGGAGTGCCAGGAACATCGGCAACGAAGGCAGCACGTACCAGAAAGTGGCCTCGGCGTGGTTGGCGATACGCACAATGTCTCCGGTATCGCGCCACAGCCAGAGGATCGCGAGAAGCGACACAAGCGGCAGCGACACGATCAAAGCCCCGAATGCCGGGCTGCGTTTCGCGATCTCCGAGACCGCCATCACGATGATGCCGGAAATCAGCGCTTTCAGAACCAGATAAAACATGAGTGGACTATACGCCGGCCGGCGCGCGCTGGCCGAATCCCCGACGGACGCGGACTTCACCGCGATCGTCGATTTCGACAAGAGCTACGAGCCGACCCGCTGAATCCATCGCGCGCGCCAGTGGAACATCCTTCAGGATCGTCTGCTCCAACGTTTTGCCTTGGCGCAAACGCAGTTCTTCGCCGTCATCGACAGTAAGTCCCGGCAATGCGGCCAATCCCTGTTCCAACGGCAGAAGCCGCGTTTGCATTTCTTCCGCAGTCATCGCAGACAGTTCATCCAGCGTGACCATCGACGGCTCGCGGAAGGGATCGACCCAGATGCGCCGCAACGCGGTTAAGTGTGCTCCGCACCCTAAGGTCTCGCCGATATCGCGGGCGAGACTACGCACATACGTGCCAGAACCGCATTCGACATGCAGTCGCAAATGGTTGCCGTCGCGGCCGATCAAATCGAGGCGATGTACATCGACATCGCGCGGCGGCGGTTCGACGTCCTCGCCACGACGAGCGCGTTTGTACAGCGCAACTCCGTCCATTTTGATGGCGGCGTATTTCGGTGGCGTCTGCACGATCCTTCCGCGCAGCGGCCGCAGCGCCGATTCGATATCGAGATTTTCGGGCACCGGTCGCGTCGTGATGACTTCGCCGTCCGCATCGTCCGTGTTAGTGGTCGATCCGAGCACGCACTCTGCGACGTACGCCTTGCGCGAACCGAGCAGATAACCCGCGATTTTCGTCGCCTCGCCGAAGCAAATCGGGAGAAGTCCCGTCGCGGGCGGATCAAGGCTTCCCGTATGTCCCGCTTTGCGTGCACCGAACAGATGTCGAACGCGCTGCAATGCTTGATTGGAACTCAAGCCTTTCGGTTTGTCGAAAAGGAGAATTCCGTCGACGTCGCGAAACCTTGAACTCACTGGTTGGTATTGCAGCTCAAGCTTTTCCTTTCGAACAAACGATTCACCGTTCACATGGCGGGCTCGAATCTGTCTTTGAATATACCATCCAGACGAACGATGCCGATCCCATTCAATCCAGAATCGGTGAACCAAAGATTATTGTCCGCACCGACAGTGATTCCTGTTGGTATGGCTGCCGGCGAAACGTCCATTACAGAAATCGTTCCGCTTGGAGTAATTCTGCCGATCGCGCCTAGGCCAACATCGTCGTACCAGATATTGTTATCCGGTCCTGTAGTTATGCCCAAAGTTATTGCCCCGCCAGTTGCGTACTGGGTAATCGTGTTGGGCGCAGATAACGCAGCGCGGTCTCGGCTTTCAACTGTGCGATTCTCACGCTGCCGTATTGCGCCTGTTCCATCCGATGCAGCATGACGAGATGGCCGGTGCTGTCGACGATGGCGATCACCATCGGCCAGTTCATGCGCCCAGCTTCCGCTTCAGCTGCGGCCATCACTTTCTTTGCGGCATCGAGCGTAATCGCGGGACCATAATTTGGCGGCAGATCCGACATATCAATCTTCCTTTTTCACATCGCCGCGCAGCAGTGCATCGATACGCTCGCCGCGATCGACAGAATCATCGTATCGAAAACGGATTTCCGGAACGCGGCGCATCGTCATTGTTTGGGACAGCGAATGGCGAAATTCCTTCGCGAGTTCATTCAGCGCTTTCACGCCTTCTTTCGCCTGATCCGAAACGAGCGCGGTGACATAAACCGTTGCGACATCGAAATCCTTGGTCACTTCCACGTCCGACACACTCATCGACGGCAGACCGTTATCGCGAACCGCTTCGTGCACCATCGTGCCAAGCAGCCGGCGCAATTCCGCGCCGATACGATCCGTTCTGGAGAAGGAATTTTTAGCCATCGAACTTCTCCAAACAAGCTTTAAGACCTAAACATTACCACGACGTCCGCGGCGCACAGGAAGTGCGCCGTTCGCCGCAGGCACAAGGATGTGGCTTCGGCGAACACAGCCTAGGCGAAGAACATACGTGCTTTCTTTGGTTACTTTCTTTGCACGCAGCAAAGAAAGCGACTCGCTCGCGGAGCGAGTGAAAGCTCTGGCTATCCAAAACAGCGAACACGGGTTTACGAAAACGTTGTTAGGTCTGACGCGCTGCCCCCTCACCCCAACCCTCTCCCCCGCTGGCGGAGGAAAGGGGGAAGGGCTTACAACGTGCGCGCTACTTCAATGCGCTCAAAGCACTCGATCTGATCGCCAGGCTTGACATCGTTGTACTGCTTCACCCCGATACCACACTCCGTACCGTTGCGAACTTCGTCGACGTTCTCCTTGAACCGCCGCAGCGAATCCAATTCGCCCTGGAAGATGACGGTGTTGTCGCGCAACACACGAATCGGCTTGTTGCGCTTGACCACACCCTCGATGACCATGCAGCCCGCGATCGCACCGTACTTCGACGAGCGGAACACATCGCGAACCTGCGCGGTACCGATGATCTCTTCGCGAATCTCCGTGCCGAGCAATCCGGTCGCCGCCTGCTTCACTTGATCAATCACGTCGTAAATGATCGAGAAGTAGCGCAGATCGACGCCGCTGTCCGCAATCACCTTGCGTGCCGACGCATCCGCGCGCACGTTGAATCCGATCAGGATCGCATTCGATGCCGACGCCAATGTCGCATCCGATTCGGTGATGCCGCCGACACCCGACGCAATCACATTGACCTTGATTGCATCCGTACTGATCGAGGTCAGCGAATCGCGCAACGCTTCGACGGAACCTTGCACGTCCGCCTTGACCACGATGTTGAGGACGCGCATGTCGCCGCCCTGACCCATCGTCGAGATGACGTCTTCCATGCTGCGCATCGCCGTCTTGCCCATACGCGTCTCGCGGCGCTTGGCTTGACGTTCGGATGCAACCTGTTTGGCCAGACGTTCGTCCTGCACGACGATGAAATCATCGCCCGCATCCGGCACGCCGGACAATCCGAGTACTTGCACCGGAATCGACGGACCCGCTTCTTCGATTTGTTTTCCGGTCTCGTCGAACATCGCGCGCACGCGGCCGTATTCGACGCCGCAGACGAGGAAATCGCCTTTCTTCAACGTGCCTTGTTGTACGAGCACGGTGGCAACGGGACCGCGTCCTTTGTCCAGACTGGATTCGACGACGACGCCCGCCGCAAGAGCGTCTTTCACGGCCCGCAAATCCATCACTTCGGCTTGCAGGAGAATCGAATCGAGCAGGTTGTCGACGCCATCTCCGGTTTTCGCGGACACCGGCACGAACTGCACGTCGCCGCCCCATTCTTCGGGCACGACTTCGTGCTGCACCAAACCCTGCTTTACCGTTTCCGGATTCGCGTCGGGTTTGTCCATCTTGTTCATCGCGACGATCAACGGCACTTTCGCTGCGCGCGCATGTTGCACGGCTTCGACCGTCTGCGGCATCACACCGTCGTCGGCTGCGACGACGAGCACGACGATGTCGGTCAGCTTCGCGCCGCGCGCGCGCATCGACGTGAACGCCGCGTGGCCGGGCGTATCGAGGAAGGAAATGACACCTTTGTCGGTCGTCACATGGTACGCGCCGATGTGCTGCGTGATTCCGCCCGCTTCCCCCGCCGCGACTTTGGTGCGGCGGATGTAGTCGAGCAGCGACGTCTTGCCGTGATCGACATGACCCATGATCGTGACGATGGGCGGACGCGGTTCCCTGTCGCCCTGAACTTCGACTTTCGACAACGTGGTCTCCGCGTTCTTTTCTTCCGCCTTCACGGCTTTGTGGCCCAGTTCTTCGACGACGAGCACCGCAGTGTCGTGATCGATGGCCTGATTGATCGTCGCCATCACGCCCATCTTGAACAACGCTTTGACGACGTCGGCACCTTTCACCGCCATCTTCGCCGCGAGTTCGGACACGAGAATCGTGTCGCCGACCGCCACATCGCGCACTTGCGGCCCGACCGGTTTCGAGAATGCATGCTGCGCCGTCGCCGCGCGTGCGGGTTCGACGATCCTGCGCGGTTTCTTGCGCACCGCGCCGCGACGCGCATGGCCTTCGTCGGACAGATGCAATTCGGCGCCGAAATAGCGCGCTGCGCCATCGGCGTCGACACCGTCGTCGCGCATTTGATGCGAACCGTGTTTCTGCCGCGCGTGCCGATGCGGCTGTTCCGCTTCTGCGGCGCGCGGACGATTTTCCGGACGCGGCGCAGGACGCGCGGCTGCCGTACGTTCTTCTTTCGGTTTCTCGGTTTTCGGCGCTTCGGCAGGTTGTTTCGACTCGGTTTCGGTGCGCAAGCGCGCTTCTTCCGCGGTGCGTTTCGCCTCTTCGGCGGCGCGCAATTTCGCTTCTTCTTCCTGTCGGCGTTTTTCGCGCTCCTGCAGCGCGCTTTCTTCCGCTTCGCGCTTGAGCTGCGATTCCTGCAGCTTGCGCAATGCGTCTTCGCGTTCGGGATCGATATCCTGACCGTCGGCCACGCTGCTGCGTTTCACGTAGGTGCGTTTCTGGCGCACTTCCACGTTCACGGTCTTGCCGCGCGCGGCGCCCTGGTTCACCGTCAGCTCGCTGACGGTTTTGCGCTTGAGCGTGATCTGCTGCGGAGAATTGTTCTCCGCTTCGCGCTCGCCCTTGCCGTGCGTGCGGCGCAAAAAGCCCAGCAGTTTGACCTTTTCCGTGCTGGACACGACCTGGTCAGGACTGGAGAACTTCATGCCCGCGCCGTCGAGCTGCGTGAGCAGCTTGTCGACGCTCATGCCGAGCACACCGGCGAGTTGTTTGATGGTTACGTCCGACATGGTTCTGGTGTTCTCCTGAAAATCCGCTGCGAAGGTCCGTGCGATCGTTCGATCGCTCAGGCCTCCGCCGCAGCGCGCGCCGCCATGATCAAATCGCTGGCGCGTTTTTCGTCGATACCGTCGATCGCAAGCTCCGTCAGTTCGTCCGTCGCGAGATCGGCCAGATCCTGCCGCGAGACGATCTTGTGCTGAGCCAGTTGATAGGCGGTGTCATCGTCCATGCCGTCGACTGCGAGCAGATCGTCGGATGGTTTGTTGTCTTCGATATCTTCTTCGACCGCGAGCGCTTCGGTGAGCAGCGCATCGCGAGCGCGCGCGCGAAGTTCCTCGACGATGTTCTCGTCGAATCCTTCGATCGCCATCAACTCGCCGCTCGGCACGTAGGCGATTTCCTCGACCGTGGTGAAACCTTCCTGCACGAGGATCGCCGAAATTTCCGCGTCGACTTCGAGTTTTTCCATGAACAACGCGCGCGCCGCTTCCTGCTCGGCTTCGCTCTTGGCCTGGACTTGATCCTGCGTCATCACGTTGAGCTGCCAGCCGGTGAGCTTGCTGGCCAGACGCACGTTCTGGCCGCCGCGGCCGATCGCCTGCGACAACTTGTCTTCGGCAACCGCGATGTCCATCGAGTGTTTTTCTTCGTCGACGATGATCGACTGCACTTCCGCCGGCGCCATCGCGTTGATCACAAATTGAGCCGGATTGTCGTTCCATAGAACGATGTCGATGCGTTCGCCGTTCAATTCGTTCGACACCGCCTGCACGCGCGAACCGCGCATGCCGATGCAGGCGCCGATCGGATCGGTGCGGTGATCGTGCGCGAGCACGGCGATCTTGGCGCGGTCGCCCGCATCGCGCGCGGCGGCTTTGATCTCGACCAGATTCTGGCCGACTTCCGGCACTTCGAGCTTGAACAGCTCCATCATGAATTCGGGTGCGGTGCGCGACACGAACAATTGCGGTCCGCGCGGTTCCGGACGCACTTCATATAAATAGCCGCGCACGCGATCGCCGGCGCGGACCGCTTCGCGCGGAATCGCCTTGTCGCGCGGAATATAGGCTTCGGCATTGCCACCGAGATCGAGATACACGCTGCCGCGTTCGACACGCTTGACCACACCGGTGATCAATTCGCCGATGCGATCCTTGTACGCTTCGACGACCTGCGCGCGCTCGGCTTCGCGAACGCGCTGCACGATCACCTGCTTGGCGGCTTGCGCAGCGATGCGGCCGAATTCGGGATTTTCGATCTGTTCTTCGATGAATTCGCCGACCTGGATGTCCGCGCGCGTTTCCACGGCGTCCATCATGCGCACTTGGCGATCCGGCGATTCCATCACGATATCGTCCGGCACCACTTCCCAGCGGCGGAAGGTCTCGTAGTCGCCGTTTTCGCGGTCGATACTCACGCGCGCGGCGACGTCTTCGCTGGAATAGCGCTTCTTCGCCGCCGAGGCGAGCGCCGCTTCCATCGCATCGAAGATGACGTCTTTCGCGACGCCTTTTTCATTCGCAACGGCGTCGACCACCAATAACAATTCTTTGCTCATCGTTTCAATCTCGCTGTCACTTTCTGTTTCAGCTCAGGTTTAAGAATGTGGAAAAAAAAGCTACTTCTTGCTTTTTGCCTTTTTACCTTTGTTCGCCTTCTTCGCCTCTTCTCCGAAATCCGGCACGAGACGCGCCTTGTGTATGTTCGAATGCGCGATCCGCACCGGCTCGCCATCCTGTTCGATCGTCACGTCGCTTCCTTCCACGGCCACGATCTTTCCGTTGAACCGCCGGCGTCCATTCACGGGCAGATTCACTTCGACCTTGGCCGAGTTGCCGACGAAGCGTTCGAAATGCTGCGCCGTATACAAAGGCCTGTCCAAGCCGGGCGAGGACACTTCGAGCGTGTAGCGGCCGGCGATCGGATCGTTCACGTCCAGCGTCGCGGAAACCTCGCGGCTCACCGCTTCGCAATCGTCGACGTTGACCTCACGCTCCGGCGACTCGATGTACACACGCACCAGACTGTTGCCGTGCGACGGGCTGTATTCGACACCGAGACATTCCAGTCCCAGGCCGCGCACCACCGGTTTCAACAATTCGGTCAATCGCTCGTCAAGCATGTAAGTTACCTTTGCAATCATCCTTGATTGCGAAAATCAAAAAGCAGAAATAAAAAATGGGCACAAGGCCCATTCCATAGTCCGCCGTTGTCTCGCATCCAAACATCGGCAACGCGCGCAATCCGTGCGCTTCACGAAATGAGACTGACAAAAACCAGTTTCAATCCGTGTCGAACAAAAAAGCCTCGTGGAGAGGCCGTCGACTGGTAGCGGGGGTAGGATTTGAACCTACGACCTTCGGGTTATGAGCCCGACGAGCTGCCAGACTGCTCCACCCCGCATCAGGCGAACGCGAAGTTTAGCGGAGCGCGAAGGTTCCGCGCAACCTTAAACCTCTCATTACTCAGGCGTGCGCAGTACGCCGAAACTTGCGCGCCGCCCTCGCCGCCGCAATGGGCACGGCCTGAAACTGCACGCCAAGCGCATGTGCGACTTTGTTGACCGTAGCGAACTGCGGTTTGGAACCCGGTTGAAACGCCTTGTAAAGGCTTTCGCGGCCAAGCCCCGCTTTCTCGGCAATGGCCGTCATTCCCTGCGCCTTTGCGACATATCCAAGCGCCCGAACAAGTTCGTCGTTGTCGCCATCGCTAAGCACCTGGCTGAGATATTCGGCAATGTCTTGCGGCGACTTCAGCGCTTCGGCCATGTCGAAATCGACCAACTTGTTCGCCGTCTTTTTCATGATTCAAATCTCCGCCGCCAACTTCTTTGCGTACTTGATATCAGCTTTCTGCGACTTCTTGTCGCCTCCGGCAAGGAGGATGACGAGTTCCTTCTCACGGATCGTGAAATAAACGCGATATCCCGCACCGACGTGAACGCGCAGCTCCGAAACACCGCCTCCCACGGATTCGTGGTCACCGAAATTTCCGTTCTGAACACGCTCGACGCGGCGAGCGATTGCGACACGAGCCCGACGATCGCGGATACTTTCGCGCCAAGCCTTGAACGACTCCAATTCCCTGAGTTTGTATTGCATCCTTGGGGCAGTGTATCCGATTGGATACGGCGTGTCGAGCGCTACCCCGGTAGCAACAATTTAGATGAAGGCGCGAGGCGTCCGATTCAAGGGCATTCTTGCGCTCAGGACGGCAAGCCGAAGGCGTCGTAGCACCACGCGATGAGCGGCCCCCACAACACGCCCATCACGAGCAGCGCGACGCCGTTGATGGAAAGCAGCCAGCGCAGCGGAATATCCTTCGGCAACGTCAGCGGGCCGGTCTCGTTCGGCGCATCGAAATACATCACCTTGATGACGCGCAAATAATAGAACGCACCGATGATCGCGAACGCGATGGCGGCGATCGCCAGCCACCACATGCCGGCATCGACCGCGGCTTTCAAGACCATCAGCTTGGCGAAGAATCCGAACAACGGCGGAATGCCGGACAGCGACGCCATGATCAGCAGCATGATGAAGGCGTACCACGGATTGCGCTGATTGAGACCTTTGAAATCGTCGATCTCCTCGGCCTCGAAACCGGCGCGCGCGAGCAACAGAATCACACCGAAGGCAGCGGTCGTCATGATCGCGTATGAAATCGCATAAAACATCGCGGCGGCGTAGCCGGCCGGCGTGCCGTTGGCCAGGCCGAGCAGCAGGAAGCCGACGTGGGAAATCGTCGAATACGCCAGCAGACGTTTGAAGTTCGTCTGCGCAATGGCGACAACATTGCCGATGGCGAGCGACGCGACCGCGAGCGCCGCGATCATCATGCGCCATTGTGGCGACAGATCGCCCAAACCCGTTTCCAATAATCGATACGCCATACCGAACGCGGCGATCTTCGGCGCCGAACCGACGAAAATCGTGACTGCCGTCGGCGAACCTTCGTAAACATCGGGCAGCCACATGTGGAACGGCGCTGCGCCGAATTTGAAGCCGATGCCGACGACGAGGAACACGATGCCGAACGCGAGCAGCATCGCGTGCGGATCGTTCGCCGCGAACGAACCGACCGCGTGGATCTTCGCTAGATCGAGCGTGCCTGTCGCGCCGTAGATCATCGACATGCCGTACAACAACAGGCCCGACGCCAGCGCGCCGAGCACGAAATACTTCATCGCCGCTTCGGACGCCTTGCCGGAATCGCGATTGATCGCAACCAATGCGTACGTCGACAACGCGAACAGTTCCAGACCGAGATACGCCATGACCAGGCTGCCCGCCGACACGAGCAACATCATTCCGATCGTCGCGAACAGGCACAGCAAATAATACTCGCCGATGAACAATCCGCGATCGACGAGATAGCGGCGCGCGTAAACGAAGACGGCCGCGGTAACGCCGAGAATGAATATCTTGAGGATCGCCGCGATGCCGTCGTGCACGTACGCGCCATTGAACGCGATCGTGGTTCCTTCATGATCGGCCACAATCAGCAGCATCGTTCCGACCACGGCGATCAGCGACAACCAATGCGTGATCGCGCGCTGCGACGGCTTGATGAAAAGATCGATGAGCAAAATCGCGCACGTCGCGCCGAGCAGCACGTCCTCGGGCAGCATCAACCATAGATCGTGGATGTTGAAATTCATTCGCTCAAACCTTCACGACGAGCAGTTGATCCACGATGTGCCTCACCGACGCGTCCATCAAATGCGTCAAGGGTTCCGGCCAGATGCCGAAGAACAACGTACCCGCCGCAAATGCGCCGAGCACGAGCGCTTCGCGCACGTTGATGTCTTTCAAATGCGCGACGTGATCGTTGGTGACTTCGCCGAAGATCACGCGCTTGACCAGCCACAATGTATAGGCCGCGCCGATGATCAGCGTGAACGCCGCGCCGGCCGCGACCCACGGATTGAACTGGAAGCTCGACAGGATCACCATGAATTCGCCGACGAATCCGCTCGTGCCGGGCAGTCCGCAATTGGCCATCGAGAACAAAACCCAGAACGCGGCGAACCACGGCATCACGTTGGCGACGCCGCCGTAATCCTTGATCATGCGGCTGTGCACGCGGTCATACAGCACGCCGACGCACGTGAACATCGCGCCCGACACGAAGCCGTGAGAGATCATCTGCACCATCGCTCCGGAAACGCCGAGTTGCGCGCCATCCGCATTGTGGAATGTGCGCACTAGCGCTGTGCTCAGGAAAATACCGAGCGTGACGAATCCCATGTGCGAGACAGACGAATAAGCAATCAGCTTCTTCATGTCCTCTTGCACCAGCGCAACGAAGCCCACGTAGATCACGGCGATCAGTGACAGCGCCACGATAAGCCATGCGTATTCGAGGCACGCGTCGGGCACGATAGGCAGCGAGAAACGGATGAACCCGTATCCGCCGATCTTCAGCATGATCGCGGCCAGAATGACGGAACCGCCCGTCGGCGCTTCGACGTGCGCGTCGGGCAACCATGTGTGCACCGGCCACATCGGCACTTTGATGGCGAAGCCCATGAGGAATGCGAAGAACAGCCAGGCCTGTTCGCTGGCGTTCAATTTGAGCGTCGCGAACGTCGACAATTCCCAACTGTTTGCGTGCAGATAAAGATAGATCAGTCCGATCAACATGAAGATCGAGCCGAAGAACGTGTAGAGGAAGAACTTCAACGTCGCATAGACGCGGCGCGGTCCGCCCCAGATGCCGATGATGATGAACATCGGAATCAGCATGCCTTCGAAGAACACATAGAACAGTAGTGCATCCATCGCGGCGAATACGCCGATCATCAGACCTTCGAGCACAAGAAACGCGGCGAGATACTGGCCGACTTTGTTGTGCACCGAATCCCACGCGCCGAGGATGACAAGCACCGTCGTGAAGGTGGTGAGGATAATCAGCGCGATGGAAATTCCGTCCGCGCCCAAGTGATAGTTCGCGTTGATCGCCGGAATCCATTTCATCGATTCGACGAATTGCATCGTGCCGGCGGACGAGTCGTACCCCGTGAACAGCGGAATGCTGACGACGAACACCACAATCGAAACGCCAAGCGCGAGCCAGCGCGCCGCGTTCGCGCGCTCGCCCGCGAGCGCGACGATCGCGCCGCCCAAGATCGGCAGCCAGATGCAGAGACTTAACAGGGGCCAGGTCGAATTCATTGTCGTTATTCAGACGTCCGGATTGTCGCGATCATGGATGCACCATCCACCACAGCCCGCCCATCAGCGCGACGAGTCCGAGAATCATGGCGAACGCATAGGTATACAAATAGCCCGACTGCACCCAGCGCACGACGCCGGCAACTTTGTCGACAGTCGCGGCCGAGCCGTCGATGATCACGTTGTCGATCACGCCGACATCGCCGCCTTTCCACAAACCCCGGCCGAGCAGCAGCGAGCCTTTCGCGAAGATCGTCTGGTAAACCTCGTCGAACCAATATTTGCGATCGAGCATTTTCCACAATGGATGCAGGGTTTTTTTGATCTTGTCCGCCAGCGACGGATTGAACAGATAAATGTACGTCGATACAGCGAAGCCCGCGAACGCGAACCAGAACGGCGCGTGCAGGAACCCGTCGAGCGTCGCGGCGAGCCAGCCGGAAAATGCGCCTTCCGCGTGTTCGGATGCGCGGATTGCTTCGCCGAAGAAATCGCCGTGCAGGATCGATCGCACGGTCATTGCGCCGATGACGACCGATGGAATCGCGAGCAGGATCAACGGCATCGTGACTACCCACGGCGACTCATGCGGCGGATGCGCGAGATGACCCGGTTCGAGATGATCGTCGTGATGACTGACGTCCGGTTCATGATGCGTTTCTGCGGAGCCTTGTGTGTTCGCTTTCGCGGCGACCTTTTGCGAATCCTGCATGCGCGCATACGACTTCGACGCATGCTCGTGTTCGACGACGAACCGCTCACGCCCGTGGAACGTGAGATACAACAATCGGAAACTATATAGCGCCGTCACGAACACGCCGACGAGGACGCACAGATACGCGTATCCCGAACCCCAGCGATGCGATTCCTGCACCGCGTCGATGATGGCATCCTTCGAAAAATATCCCGCGAATCCGGGCATGCCGGTCAGTGCCAGCGTGCCGATGATCATCGTGACGTACGTGATCGGCATGTAACGGCGCAAACCGCCCATGTAGCGCATGTCCTGCTCGTGATGCATCGCGATGATTACCGAGCCTGCCCCGAGGAACAGCAGCGCCTTGAAGAATGCGTGCGTCATCAAATGGAAGATGCCGGCGCCGTAGGCCGAGACGCCGAGCGCCACGGTCATATATCCCAATTGGGACAATGTGGAATACGCGACGACGCGCTTGATGTCGTTCTGCACGATGCCGATGAGGCCCGTAAAGAACGCCGTCGTTGCGCCGATCACGAGCACGGTGCTGAGCGCCGTATCCGACAACTCAAACAGCGGCGACATGCGCGCGACCATGAAAATGCCGGCGGTTACCATCGTCGCCGCGTGGATCAGCGCGGAAATTGGTGTGGGACCTTCCATCGAATCCGGCAACCACACGTGCAATGGAACCTGTGCGGATTTACCCATCGCGCCGACGAACAGGCACAGACAAATCACGGTTGCCGCCGACCATGCGTGATGTGGAA
>DATAVJ010000095.1:0-26070 GCA_036267795.1 Rudaea sp. | reverse complement strand
GACACCACGCCTGAACTCGAAGCGCGCCGCCTGCAGACCTTGCTCGAGCGCCTGCGCGCGGACAGCGCGAGCGGCGGTTTCGGTTACGAACAGCTCCGGCGCCGATTGATCCTGTTTTTCCGGCAGCGCGAACCCATCGAGGCCGAGACGCTCGCCGACGACGCGCTCGACCGCCTCGCGCGCCGCCTCGACGAAGGCGTGCCGATCAACAATCCGGCGTCCTACGCGTTCGGCATCGCGAAGCTGATGCTGTTCGAAGCGAACGCGCGGCGGCTGCGGCAGGAAGCGCGGGTCGACGAACCGGAAACCAGACCAGCGATGATCGAGGATGACGACGCGATCGATCCGGCACTCGCGCGCGCGTTGCGAACCTGCCTGCGTTCGATGGGCCGTCGAGGTTCAGAGCTGATGCTCGCCTACTATCGCGACGACGATGCGCGCCGCATCAAGACACGGCGCAATCTCGCTGAAAAACTCGGCATCACCCTCAACACGTTGCGCAACCGCGCGCTGCGCCTGCGCGCGTCACTGGAGACGTGCGTGCGCGCGCGCATGGCGTCGGGCGCGAGGGAAAAACATGATGGATCCGCGCAAAGCGACACTCCAGACGATGACTGACTTCACCGACCAAGAACTGCGCGACTGGCTCCTGCACCGCCTCGAGCCAACCCGTGCGGCCCAGCTCGAAGAACGCCTGTTCTCCGATCCCGACCTCGCCGACGCCATCGACGCTGCGCGCTACGACCTGCTCGACGATCACGTGCGCGGACGTTTGCCGTCGAACGACAGGCACCTCGTGGCGCAGCATCTTGCGGCAACACTCGATGACGTGATGCGCATACACGTTGCGCGCGCACTTGCAGAATCGGCCGCCTCGATGCATGCGCGTCCCGCGCGACCGAGAGCGCACGCCGCGCGCCGTCCCTTCATCGCCCTGACTGCTGCGCTCGCGGGGTGCATCGTCATCGCTATCGTGGCGATCGGACATCGCGATCGGTCACCCGTGCAGACCACCGAAGCCATCGCATCGTTGCCGGTCATCACCCTGCGCGACGATCAGCAACGCAGTGAGCACACCGCGCTGATCCTGCCGTATCGCGCCGGAACTGTCCGCGTGCAAGCGGAAATCAATGAGCCCGTCTCGCAACGGTACGAACTCAGAATCGGCGACGCCCGAACCGTTGTATTTACGGCACGCGATCTGTCACCCAGTGCAGCGGGGCCTTACCGTTTCGTCGAATCCGTCGTTCCCGCAGAAGCGCTGATCGGCGGCGAGCGCCAGATCGATGTGCTGCCGCAGGATTCACCCGACGCACGCGTCATCCATTGGAGCGTGCGGATGAGTGATCCTCCGTGAATTGAGCGCCCGCAGCTGACCGATCAGTGATGCCATCTTGCGCGCGGCATGAAAGCGCGTTGCTCGTGGAGCGTACGCTGTCTGAGGTTAGCTTTGGGTCGAAAGCAAATATGCGACTTTGTATCGAGAAATTTCCAGCTGTTGAGCAATTGAATTGCGATTGACGTGCGGGATTTGGTCGAGAATTCGCGATGAAATTGTTTTTTATTTTGTTCGTCGCATCGTACGGAGCCCTCGCGTCGGCAAACGATCTGCTGCCGCTATGCCATGGCAGTTACTCCAGTGGTAATTGCGAAGACGCCGCGAATGCGGAATTGCTTTTCTACGATGGAAAGTCATTGAACGGCGCGCATTCCGCCGAGTGCGCGATGCGCCTTGTGCATAAGCAAGACGATCGTTTCGACGTCACTCAAACCTGCCCGGCAGAACACGTTGCGGATTCCGTCCCTGCGTACGCAATTGGTCTGAACGAGACCGTCACCGTGCTCACGTTCGAGTCCTTCGCGTTGTCGCGCGATGTTACGCACAACGAGCAGCGCACTTTTCGGTTTTGTTCAAAGCAATAAATCGAGGGCATACTCTTGAGCGAGACGCGAGAATGAACGGCATCCTTTGGCTCCCGGTGATCGCCATGGTTTCGACATCCACCATCCTGAAATTTCCGTCACAGTTCGACGTCGCCACGACGATCGACCGCCTGCGCGACATGGCCGGCAGCAAAGGCCTCAAAATATTCGCGCGCATCGATTTCGCACACGACGCGCGCAATGCGGGCCTGCAACTTCGCGACGAACAACTCCTGATTTTCGGAAACCCGAAAGCCGGAACGCCGTTGCTCGAATCGGCGCCAACGGTTGGCCTGGATCTGCCGCTGAAAGCGCTCGCGTATCAGGATGCAGACGGAAAAACCTGGATCGTGTTGAACGATCCGGCCTATGTGATCTCGCGGCATTCCGTCGACCCCGCACTGGTGGCGAACATTCAGGGCGCCGTCGCGCTGGTCCGCGCGGCAGCCGGCGATGCTTCTAGCGGAGATTCGCAACCATGATCCGCGTGCCTGTCATTCCCGCATCGTTTTTCGGCATTGTGCTCGGCCTCGCCGGTGTGGGTAACGGCTGGCGATTCGCCGCCAAAATCTGGCCGGTGCCGACGATCATCGCCGATGTTCGTTTCGCGCTCGCGTTGATCGCCTGGCTCATCGTGGCGCTGCTCTACGTCTTGAAATGGATTTTCGCGCGCGACGCCGCGATGGCCGAGCTGGCGCATCCGGTACTGTGTTGTTTCATCGGATTGTCCGGCGCGTCGACGCTGGCCTTCAGCTTCGGCGTCACGGCGCTGCCGGCGGCGTGTTTGCGCTTGGTGACGCTGGGCATTGCGGGACCGATCGCAGCGATGGCGTTGCCGCTGTTCGTGATCGCCAACGTATTCATCGCAGTGCTAACAGTACCCACGCTGATGTTGTTGTTCAGGGGACGCTTGCTGCCGCCGCCGACACCTGCCATCGTCGCCATCGCGCAGCGCAGTTGAGGAACGCATGATGTCCGTTCGCGAACCTTCAAACTACGTGTTGAAAGCAGCGGGCATCGTCGCGCTCGCCGTGCCTGTCGGATTCTGCTTCGGACTCGCTCTCAACGCGGAACACGAGCGGCCATTTCTCGACGCCAACGAAGCGGCCATGAACACCATGATGTCGGGCATGGCGATTCACCCGACGGGCAACGTCGATACCGATTTCGCCGCGATGATGATTCCTCACCACCGCGGCGCCATCGACATGGCGAAAGCGGAATTGCAGTACGGCACCAATGAACAACTGCGTCGCATCGCGCAGGAAATCATCGTCGATCAGGAACAGGAAATAGCAGCCATGCGGCTGGCGTTGAAACCGATGCCGGCGCGGTAAATGTATCTCGCGGAATCGGGAGAATGACAATGCGTGTCGAACGATGGGTAGCCGCGATCGGCGTTTTGTCGATGTATTCCGCGTGGGCCGGGCAGGCGCCTCTAGGCGCGTCGGCCAAAAATATTCCGATCAGTTCGCACGATCGCGTCTACGCGGCCGAACAATTCTCCAACACCGTATCGGTGATCGATCCGAGCAGAAACGAATTGCTCGGCGTCATTCGTCTCGGCGATCCGGCGCCCGGCAACCTGAGTCCGCTGTATCGCGGCCAACTGCTCGTTCACGGCATGGGCTATTCGCCGGATTCCAGAACGCTCGCCGTCGTTTCGATCGGGAGCAACTCCGTCACGTTCATCGACACCGCGACGAACGCGGTCAAGCACACGACGTACGTCGGTCGATCGCCGCACGAAGCGTTTTTCACGCCGGATGGATACGAAGTGTGGGTCACCGTGCGCGGCGAAGATTACATCGCGGTGCTCGATGCGAAAACCTATGAAGGGCGTCAGCGCATCACGGTTCCGAATGGTCCCGGCATGCAGATATTCTCGCCCGACGGCAAATACGGTTACGTCTGTTCGTCGTTCAATCCCGAAACCGTGGTCATCGACGTCAAGTCGCGCCGCATCGTCGGACACGTCAAACAGGAAAGTCCGTTCTGTCCCGATCTCGCCGCAACGCCGAGCGGCAAGCAGGTGTGGTTCACGCTGAAGGATTCGGGAAAGGTCGAGGTGTTCGACGCACATCCGCCGTTCGAGCCGATCAAGACGCTCAACACTGGACCGATCACCAACCACGTCAACTTCGCCGCGAAAGCGGACGGTGAATTCGCTTACGTCACCATCGGCGGATTGAACGAAGTCAAAGTTTTCCGCACGGATGACTTCTCGCAAGTCGCGACGATTCGCGTCGGATCGCTGCCGCACGGCGTGTGGCCATCGGGCGACGGCGCGCGCATCTACGTCGGTTTGGAAAACGCCGATGCCATTGCCGCCATCGATACGGCGACGAACAAAGTGATCGCGACAATTCCCGCCGGTCAGGCGGCGCAGGCGCTGTTGTATGTGCCGAACGCGGTTCCGAACGGCGACGGCACGCAAAACCTGGTGCCGCTCGGCGTGGCCGCGAACGCGCTGCATCTGGGCATGCATGCGCCGGAGAAAGACATCCGCGCCACATCGGTGACGTTGTTCGATCAAGGATTGATCCAAGTGTTGCAGGCAGCGGTTACCGGTCTGCAGCCCAAGCAGTCCTACACGTTGGCGCTGAGCGACGATCACGAACGCGCGACCTCGTTGCAGCCGCTCGCGAGTTTCACGACGAATCCCGCTGGCGCGGCGATCGTCAACGCGCTCGGTCCGATCCGGCAGATCGTGAAGCCCGATGCGGCGGCGACACGGCGTTATCTCGTCATCGTCGATGCGGACAACGGCCTCGCGCAGATTCAAGACAGCGATCACTAGGAAATCGGCGCCTGTATGATATGTCCGACCGCTCCCGCGCCGCCCTGGACCATGCCGTTCGCGTATTCGCGCACGCAAGATGGAACCACTGCGATATGTAGCGGACGGATGCGCTTCCTCGTTTTATTCCTGATAGGAATACAAAGCTGTGTCGGCGTCGCGGCAGGTGAGCTAGAGCACACGTCTACGCAGCTCGCGGAAGAAAATGTGAGCGCGGCAGAAGCGTCTGCAACGCGCGAGTTGGACGCTCTTCGGATCACTTCGCATACATCGTCGAAGCGTGAGCGTGCCGCGCTGGATGTTCTTGTCGACAGCGCCATCATTGCGCATCGGCTGATCGACGACGCAACGTTTGCGAAGAATCGCCGTGCGTCCGCGATCGTCGAATCGATTCGTCCGGGCGATGCGCGAGCGCAAATCCGATACGAAACTGTGGAGGCGTGGCGGGAACTTCAGCTTTCCTATCTGCCGGGAAGTTCCGAATCGCATCTGCTCCGCGCCAAGGAAATCAGCGATCGCATCGTCGCGATGCTGCAACAAAAGCGCAGCGGCATCAGCGCGACGGATGCCGCGTTCGCCTACATCGCGGCGTCGAGAATCGCGTTGAGCGGTGGCCGCGAGGCCGATGCATTCGCGTTCGCGACATCCGCCGAAGGGAGCGTGCATCGTCCGACGTCGCTGTGGGAAAAGCGTTGGCGCGTCGCGTCGCTGATCGAATTGGGAGGGGCACAACGCAGCACGGCATCGTTGCAAAAAGGGATCGTCACGCTCGCCGCCGCTTCGGATGCCGCCGCGCGGGTCGCCGGCAAGCAAAGCCTGCTGTATGCCGATGCGCAGGCGCGTCTGGGGCAGGCGCGGCAATTCGCCGGCGATTACGATGCGGCGATCACATCGCTGCAGACGGCAATCGCGATTTACCGACAGCACACGGATATCGCGTCCAGTGTCGCGCAGGTTCCAACGTTCGTGCTGGCCAATGTCTTGATGTCGACCGGACAATACGAACGTGCGCGCCCCTTGTTCGAGGACGTACTGGCGCGCTCGCGTGACGACGCCGGGCACTTCGGACAGAACTATCCGGCTTATCTCAACAGTTTCGCCATGCTCGAACAGCATCTGGGTGAAGACGATCACGCACGCACACTGTTGAAGCAGGCGATCGAATTGACCGTGCAGCTGCGCGGCGAATCTTCGCCGATTCTGTTGCCGGTGTTATGCAATCTTGGCGATCTGGAATTGACGCACGCGCGCATCGACGATGCGGAGAACGCGTTCCGTCGCGCATCGCGCATCGTCGGGGCGAACGGCGACAAAGGCTATTGGAAGTACTTCGTGAATTTCGGACTCGGCGGTGTAGCGCTGGCACGCGGCCAACCAGCGGAGGCCGAACGCGATCTCGATGTCGCCGTCGCCGAACTTCAGGCGATTCACGGCATGCACCACCCGGACATGCTCGAGCTGCGATGCAGTCGCGCACTTGCGCTCGCCCGCAACGGAGAAACCGTGCAGGCGTTCGACGAAGCCGAATCCGTCGAAACGTTCCGGATCGATACGGTGCTGCGCGTCGTCCCCGCGCTGGACGAGGCTAGCGCACTTCTTTTCAAGCGAACCGAACACAAGAATTGCAGCGGACTGGTCACCGCACTCGCGCAGAAGCTGGGCGACGCCGATCACGCGACGCGCGCGTGGGCACTCGTCGCCGAGGCGCGCGGTCTCGTCACGTCGCTGCGCGCGCAACGCCTGGCAGCGGCGCGTCACGCGCCCGACGACGCCGGCCGAAAGCGCTGGTCGGATTGGGAAGCGGCGGCGCAGAAATACGCGCACGCCGTCCTGCACGGCGATGCCAGCGAAACCGACGCACGCGCCATCGACGAGCAACTGCGATCGGCCGAAGTCGCGCTGGGACAAAAGGCGCTGAGGGCGGCGGGACTGAACAACGCAAGCGCGGCGATGAACGTGCGGTTGTCGCATCGATCGCCGGACAACGTGGTGCTCGCATTCGCCAATCAGGAACGGTTCGATGTGGCGCCCGCCGCGAAAACGGCTCGCGCGCAGGGCGATCAACTTTACGCCTACGTCGTCGATGGGGCGGGAGTTCGCATCGTCGCGCTCGGCGATTCCGGCATCATCGCGCGCGACGTCAACGCGTGGTACGCACTGATGCGCGATCCGAACGCCGCCGCGGACACGCTCAGGCAAGCCGGTTTAGCCGTCCGGACGTCCATTTGGGATCCGGTCATTCACGCCGGTTCGGGGAAGCACGTTTTCATCGTTCCCGACGGCGCACTTTTTCGCGCCGATTTCGCGGCGCTGCCGGATGGCGACGGCTTCCTGATCGAACGCGGCTGGCTGATCCATGAACTGGATCGTGAAGACGATCTGGACGCCACGCCATCCGATTTGATACCCGATCGTCTGTTGCTCGTCGGCAATCCGGATTTCGGCCGCTTCATCGCGAGCGCGTCATCCGCACGCTCGGATTTGTGCGACGACGGATTCACACCGCTGCCGGGAACCGCCGTCGAACTGCACGACATCGCAGCGCTGTGGAATGGATCGGACCGCGCGCCGGCGCGTCTTCTGGAAGCGAACGCGGCAACCAAAGAAGGACTTCGGCAGGCTGCGCCCGATGTCGGCATCCTGCACATCGCCACGCATGCGCTGACAATGGGTTCGCCGTGTTCGGCGGAATCGAAAACACGGCAAGTGGGATTGTCTGCGGATTCGGCGAAGGACGCGCCAGACATCGATGGCGCCCTCGCGCTGGCCGGCGCCAACGATTATCTGAAGCGACGCGATCCGCGCGGCATTCTCACCGGCAGCGAAGTTTTGTCGATGCCGCTCGACCGCGTCGGCTGGGCGGTATTGTCGGCGTGCGACACGGGACTGGGCGACATCGTGAACGGCGAGGGCGTTTTCGGTTTGCGTCGCGCGTTTCATCTCGCCGGTGCGCACACGGTGATCATGAGCCTCTGGAAAGTCGATGACGAAGCGACCGCGCGCTGGATGCAGGCGCTCTATGGCGCGCGCTTGGTGGATCGGCTGGCAACACCGGAAGCGATCGCACAGGCTGACTTGAGCGTATTGCAGGAACGAAGGCGGCGCGGAGAGAACACGAATCCGTTTTTCTGGGCCAGTTTCGTGGCCGTTGGCGATTGGCGGTAAAGACGTCCGGATGCCGGCGCTCAGTCCGCGTGCGGATGCGGAAATACGAAACGCCAGTAACGCAGCCGGCCATCGAACGCGTTCGCGCTCGCGGCATCGATGTTTCTTTCGCGCAGGAATTCCGTCAATGTCGAGCGATCGACGGCAATATTATTTTCCGGAACCAGCGTCGCGCTGCGCGTAACGCTATTAGGTGCATGCGCGGATGCGGCATCGTCGAGCTGCGTCAGCTTTTCGGTCGATGCGATGACGACAAATTCGTCGCTTGCCAATCCTTTTTCTATTTTCCATTTGTACGCGACGTTCGCGATGGTGCCAGGCACGGTGTAATCCGTACCTGCATCCAGCGGATTCGCCGGTGACATTTCCGCCTTCGGGAAAAGCAGTTCCGCGGCGTGACCGGCATCGGCGTCCAGTACATACAGATACGTGGGTTTCGTGGTCTGGAAATCGAGCACCAGCCGATCGCCGGGCACGAGCGTTCCGCCGTTATCGACGGGTTGCCGGCCTTCGGCGTTGATGCGATAGAACTGCAAGTGTGTTTCCCACGCCGCCGGTGCTTGGCGTTGCCAAAGTGCGATGGCGATGATGGCCATCGCGAGCACCGCCGCGCCCGCGATCGAGCCGAACCACGCGCGCGCTGGTTTCGTTTCGTTGAGCTGCGCGGAAAAAAGTTTGATCGAGCCGAAACGCTGCGCGGGATCGATCGACAATGAGCGATCGATCGCCTTCGCGATGCGCCGCGGAACATGCGGCGCAACCTTTGACACGCTGACGATCGGATATTTCTGTTGATGCGCCAGAAGCCCGTTGTAGTCTTCGCCATCGTGAGGAAAGCGGCCGGTGAGCAAGCGATACAGCGCCACGCCGAGCGAATACTGATCGCTGGCCGGCGTCGCGGCTTCGCCACGCAGCACTTCTGGCGCAACGTAGTTCAGCGTGCCCGACACGAACGGATCGGCGCCACGACGGAAATCACGCGCAACGCCGAAATCCAGCAGCACGGTGCGTCCGCCGTCCTCGCGCATGATGTTTTGCAGTTTGATATCGCCATGCACGAAACCGCTGCGATGCACGGCTTCGAGCGCACGGCACAGTTCGACGCCAATCGATCGAACGTCGTCGGCATCGAACGCGCCGTCGCGGACGAGCAACGTCTCGAGCGTGGAACCTCGAACCAGTTCCATCCAGATGCCGATCTGCCCGTCGATCAGCGCCGCGCCGTAGATATTCACGACGTTTGCCTGCCGCACTTTGGCCAGGCATCGCGCTTCATCCAGCAGATTCGCCGTGGCAGCGGATGCGCCGGCGCGTCGCAATTTGAGGGCGACATATAAATCCAGATTGCGGTCGTAAGCGCGGTATACATCGCCGGTTGCACCGGAACCTATCTTGGCGATCACCTGCAGGTGGCCGAAGTCGAACAGATGCGGACGCGGCGCGGGCGATGTTCGCGTCGATTCGTGCACGTGGCGGAAACCACGCACGACCTGCTCGAGCTCACGCATTCCGCCGCCACGATCGCTTGCGCGACGCCAGTCGACGGGTCCTTCGTCGGCAGCTTTGGCTTCTAGCAGGCTGGTAACGGGATCAGTCTTCATGACCCATCTCGCGTGCGATCGATGAAAGCGCGCGCGCGAGCAACATGCGTGCGCCGTCGGGTGTGGATTGAACTTCCGCTGCGATCTCGTGGTGATCCAGTCCGAACTCCACGTGCAGGATCACGACTTCCTGCTGACGGCGGGTCAGTGTTGTCAATGCCCTCTCGTAAGCACGCAATCGGTCCAGTCCGACCATCTCTTCGATCAACGATGGATTGTTGAAATCTTCCAGCTCTTCGTCGAGCTCCACGCCTTCCGGGCGTCGCTGCGTGCGCCGCAGTTCGTCGCGGATGTGATTGAGCAGCACGCTGCGCAGATACGCGAGAAAAGCGCCGCTGCTTTCAGCCTGGATGTCGTCGATGCGTGCGATGGCGCGCATCAGCGCGATCTGCACGATATCGTCGGTATCGGAAATGTCGCGCGCGCGCGCCGGCATGCGGCCGTGCGCCCAGCGCCGCAGGATCGGCAGATATCTGGAGGCTAGCCGTTCGCGCGCAAGGGTGTCGCCCGATTGCGCCTGCGCGATGAGGACGCTGGTCGGTTCATCGGGAACGGGAATCGGCTGAGCGCGTGTCGTGACCACAATGCGAACCGGTGTTGATGGCGTCGCCCGCGACGGTCGTCGCGCCGAACGGCGTGTTCGTAGAAGAATTCCCCGCGAAACCATCGTATCACTGAAGCCGGTGGGGATCATGTCGCAACGCGCGCTCTGAGGCTGATTGTCCAAGGAGACGACGCAGGGCGTCCAAACGAACGAATCGTCTGGCATCGGCCGGATTCGTTCGAATTCGCACCGGCGCTCGTCTCTAGCTGAGGCGACCGCAATTCCGCGTTCCGTCGCTTCGCTCGAGGTCGATTCCCATGTTCAAAGCGTATTTCTCGTTCCTGTTGTGTCTTGCTGGCTGCACGTCATTGGCCGAGGCGGCGACGCCGTGTGTCAGCACAGCGGGCGATCTACAAAACGAGCTCGCCATCTGGAGCACGATGTCGAGCGGTGACATGACCATCCGGCTCGTGCAAGGCACATACGCATTGACACTCCAGAATTACTACGACGCGACCGGCAAGGCGACGCTGAGCATTCTGGGCGGCTATACGGCCAATTGCACGGGACGCTTCGTCGCACCGACCAATACCGTGATCGATGGTTCGAATTTTTCGGATATCGTTCTTTATCCGCGAAGCGACGTGACGATCGAGGGTCTCACGTTCACCAATCTGCACAATCAATTCGTCGTCGATCTGTCGAGCGTTCCCGATGGGCATTCGCTCACCATCCGCTACGACATCTTTCGCGATTTCGTCTACGACCGCACGCCGTCGAGCAATCAAGTGGAAGCCGGCATCGATCTCTACACCGGCCTCAATGCAACCGATATCTATTTCGAAAACAATCTGGTCTATGACGTCAACGCGTCCGCGGGAAGCAACCGTCCTGTGATGTTGCTGTACAGCTCGCACGACGCCATCATCGCCGCGACCAGCAACACGATCACCGGCAACAACAAGCCGGTGCAAGCGGTGTCGGAGTCGGCCGGTTCCGGTGCGACTTATCTGGAAAACAACATCATCTACAACGGAACGGCAACCGCTTTGGTGGTGCCGGTTTTGATCGGTACGCAATTCGGAGGTCCGTTCGCGAGCTTCAACATCGTCGGGCCGATCGACGGCGCGTATTCATCGAGCGTCGGTGACATGAATGTTGATCCGAAATTCATGAACGCCGGCGCGCACGACTATCGCATTCTCACGACGTCGCCTGCTGCCAATGCGGGCGGCGCGGCCGTTCCTCTGTTCGGCGGTTATCCCACGCACGATCTGAACGGACCGAACAACCCGCGCGTGGTCGGCAGCAAGATCGATATCGGCGCCTACGAATCCGCGTACGACGATCTGAACAATTTCACGGTGACCACGGCGGACGACAACGACAGCAACACCAGTCCCACCGTCGGCAGTTTGCGGTGGGCGATCGTGAAATCCAATTCCAACAGTGTCGCCTCGAAAATCAGTTTTGCGCTGCCGTGCGGCGCGAACGATCCGTCGTTGCTGACGCTCACGACACCTTTGCCGGACATCACCACCGACATCACCATCGACGGCTATACCAATGCAGGCGCGACGAAGAACACGAGCACATCGAGCTTCAACGCGAACCTGTGCGTGGCGATCTATGGATCGGGCAATCTCGCGTACGCGTTCCACACCAGCGGCAGCGGACGGCTCACCGCAGACGGAATGGTGTTCATCGGATTTACCACAGCCGCCATTCTTCTGGAAGCCGGATCGGGTCACGTCGTGACGGGAAACCAGTTCGGCGACATTCCGTTCGCCCAACCGAACAAGCAGGCCATTCGCGTGGACGGCGACAGCGGCTTCGCATCCATTGGCAGCCTGGGCGATGCGGGGTCGATCAACCTGATCACGCAATGTACAGATGCGGCGATCTTTCTCGGCAATGTGGCGGGTCACGATTCGGTCGCATACAACATGATCGGCGTGGCGAGCAATGGTTCCACCGCAATCGCGAACGCGGCGGGCATTCTCATACAGGATTCATCGAACAACAGCGTCGAGGGAAACTGGATCGACAACAGCACGGCATACGGTCTGGAAATCGTTGCGATTTCGAAAGCGACGACCGGCAACGTCGTGCAGGACAACCTCATCGGCAAAACGCCGTCCGGAATCTACGGCAGCAATATCGCGGGCGGCATCCTCATCTTCGGCAGTTACGCGAATAACAACGTCATCGGATCGAGCGGACTGGGCAACGTCAGCGACGCCAATCTCATCGCAGAGAATGGCGGTCCCGGCGTTCTGGTTTCTACGTCGAGCGGAGTCGGCAACCAGATCGTCGCGAACGAGATTTTCGGCAACACCGGACTCGCCATTGATCTGGGGCAAGCCGGTCCTACGCCAAACGATTCGGCACAGTTCGACGCGGACACCGGACCGAACAATTTACAGAATTATCCGCTAATGACCACAGCGGTGCACGAACAGAACGCGCATACGTTCTTGCGCGGCACGCTCAATTCCGTCGGCGGGCAGTCGTTCACGCTGGACTTTTATTACGGCACCCAATGCAAACAGATCGGCAGCGCCGCGCCGCGCGGAGAAGCGGATAACTATCTTGGCGGCATCGCCGTGACGACGGATCTGAGCGGCTACGCAGGGTTCTCGCTGACGTTGCCGGAGAGTGCGGTGGAACTTGGGTATATCAGTGCCACCGCCACGGCCGCGGACGGCAGTACATCGGAAATCGGCGAATGCCTGCTGGAAGTCGCCGATGATATTTTCAAGAATAATTTCGAAGCAAACTAGGTTTCGCTGTGCTCGCCGCGTTCGCGAAACTGATCATGCGTATGCAATCGGCAATGAGCATCGACGACACGGGCGTGTTGCACGTGGACAATCCCATACCGGTGCTGGTCCGTGCGTTCGGTGTGCCGTTCCTGTTCTTTGGATTGTGGTTTGCGCGAATGTTGTTCTGGTCAGTCGCGGACGTGGTTTCAGGTCGTGCGGGATGGATCGAAATGCTGCCGGGCCAATTGATTGCGAGCATCATGATGCTCGCATTCGTGTTGCCAGGCGTTGCGATGTGTTTCGCTCGGCGCGGTCTGTCATTCGACAAGAAAGGTCGCATGGCGATCGAAACGATCCGACTGGCCGGGTTGGGCCGAACCCGCTGCATCAAGCTGGCGGGATTCGAACGCGTGCGCGTTGCGGAAAGGATCAAGCACAACCGACAATCGCGCGATTCGGTTTTCTACGATGTCGAACTCGTCACGCCGACGTCGAAAATTTTTTATGTTGCCTCGGCAGTTTCTGCTCAACCCGCGTTGCTGATGGGCAAGCGATTGGCGTTCTACCTCGACATGCCCATCGAAGATCACACGGTCAGCGATCCGATCGATGACGAATGAAGCACGAATCGTTCGAATTCGCGTGCGGCTACGTCTGTACGGAGACAGACCCAAGGATCATCGACATGCCGCTGCTCGCACTCAATTGCAATAATAAATCTCGCGTTCGAATACACGCGATCGCGTCGGCTGTCTTCGGGACGGCGCTCTCGGTCGCCGGCGCGGCGCACGCCGCCAACCTCGTGGTGAATTCGGATTTCCAGAACGGACTCACGGGCTGGTCGGCTTCGACGACCGGCAGTCACGTATCCATCGCGCTCGATCCGAGCACGGGTTCGCCGAGCAACGATTCGGCATTTCTCAACGCGCCGGATGCGAACGCGACGGGAACCTTGAGCCAATGCGTCGTTGTGTCCGCACCGATGGACATCGATCTGATCGGACGCACCCTCACCAACAGCAGCCTCGGTTCCAGCGATCTGGAAATCCAGATGCAGGCGTTCCAAACCAGCACCTGCTCGGGCGAGATACTCGAAACGCAGACAGCGAGCAGCCTGAACTCGGTGCCGCCGTGGTTCGAGCGATCGCTTCAGGTTCATCCGTTACCGAACAGCACCAACAGCGTGTTGATATCGGCGTTCTTCAAATCCGGGACGGGATCGATGTCGGCGCATGTCGATCACATTCTGTTCGGGCCGACCGGGACGACCGGCCTCGACAGCGGACTGGGCGGTGGTGGAATCACCTGCGTCAATTCCATGTCCGCCTTGCAACAGGCATTGACGGCGGCGCTGAACGATCATCAGGCCAACTACATCAAAGTGGAAAGCGGCACGTACACGTTGAGCGGCGCTCTTTCGATCTTTTCATCGGACAATTTGCCGCTGACGATCGAAGGCGGTTACGACACGAGTTGCTCCACGCCGGGTTCGGGAACGACGACCATCACCGGTGCCGGTGTTGCGGGTACTTATGTGACGATTTCCAGCGACGATCTCGTCGTGCGGGACCTCACGTTCACCGCCATGAATCCGCCGGCCGGCCACAACGCGGTATCGTTCGGCAGCAGCAATCCGTACATCAGCAGCGGTCCGTTGCGCATCGAGAACAACGTGTTCAAGTCCAATCACGTCACGGGCGTCAACGATTCGATCCTCGAAGTGTATGCCGCGACCGGCGTCAACTTCGACGACAACCTGATCGTCCAGAACGACAACGCATTCGCCTCGTTGCGCATCCAGTCGGACAGCGCATCCGCACCCATCGCGCTGGTCAACAACACGGTCGCGAACAATGCCGGACCGGGCGTCACGTTGCGCGATGCGTCGTCCGGTCTCGACATAAGCCTCGTCAACAATATCTTCTGGAACAACAGCGGCGAGGATCTGTTGCTCAACGACGAATACGTCGGTTATGGCGGCGTCGCTGCGATCAACAACACGTATCTGAATTGCCTCAACTGTTCGTACCTGAATCCGGCTTCGGAGAACAACAGCACCTCCAATCCGCAACTCAACGGCACGACATTCGCTCCCGCCGGCACGTCACCCGTGATCAATGCCGGCGTTCCCGCGCCGCTGGTGTTGCCGGCGAAGGACGTGGCAGGCTCCATCCGCGTGAAGGGCAGTGCGCCCGATCGCGGTGCACTGGAAACCACGGTCGACGACATCACGTCCACGTCATATCTCGTGACGAGCGCGAACGACAGCGGTCCGCTGACGCTGCGTCAGGCGATCACCGACGCGAACGCCGCGGGCAAGCCGGCGCTGATCAACTTCAACGTCGACATCCTCGATTCGACGTGCGGCCCGCACCTCATCACGCTGAACTCACCGCTGCCGCCGATCTTCGTTCCGATGATCATCGACGGGTGGTCGCAGCCCGGCTCCATCGTGAACACGGAAGGCGTCTCTTCGACGGGCGAGATCTCGTCGAATGCGAGCATTTGCATACAGATCGTGGGCGCGAGCGGTTCATCGCGCGTCAGCGATGCGTTGATCGTTCCCGCGCTGGCGAGTTCGACCGTGCATCTGGAAGTGCGTGGTATTCAGTTCGGTAATTTCAATACGGCGATCGAGTTGTTGAGCGGCGTAGGAAGCTGGATCCATGGCGATGCGTTCGGAACCGTGAGCGGCTCGACTGTCGGCAATGGCGCGGCGATCACTATCATCGGCGGCTTGGCCGATCTCATCGGCGGTCCATCGTTGGCCGACGTCAACACAATCGGCGGTGCATCCGGCAGCGCCGCGGTTCAGATCATCGGCACCGATCCGCCGAATGCATTCCATGTCATCACCAACAACGACTTCGGCGGCGTCGACGCAAGCACGTATGGAAACGCCGGCTCCGCGATCCACCTGCAGAACACGCGCTACCAGACGATTTCCGGCAACTGGATCGCGGCGAGCGGAGCGGACGGGATCTACATCGATGACTCCTCGTCGAATCTGATCCAGTCGAACACGATCGGCGGATCGGGTCACGCGAACGTCGGCGCCGGCGTGCATCTGGTGGGCGGCGGATCGAACGACAACATCATCGGCAATGTGGATGACAAAGGAACGCCGGGCGCCAACACCATTTCGGGAAATCTCGGGCCTGGCGTGTGGCTGGGTTCCGATTCGGGTCTCTACAATGCCGTCAACGGCAACTCGATTTCTATAAACGGCGGTATCGCCATCGATGTCGGCGCACTGGGACCGAATACGAATACCGGTGACGAAAGTTCGGGCCCGGATGATTTGCTGCACAAACCGTTTCTGACGAGCGCCAACTATCCCGAAACCGGAAATTTTATTACGGTCTCCGGATCGATGACGGTGCGCCCAAATACCTATCGCGTCGCGAATGTCTATGCCAGCTCCAGGTGCGGAGACACGGCGGAACTCCTCGGTACGATGTTGCTGCAAAGCACGCCCGCTGGGGTAATCCCGCTCGACGTGCTGATGCCGTTGCCATCCTTCGCGCCCGTCTACATTACGGTGACTGAGACCGACTACACGGTCAGCGGCGGTACGTCGGAAGCGAGCAACTGCAAAGTGCTCTCGTCCTTCGATGACATCTTCAACGACAGCTACGATAATTTTTAACGCATGCGGCCATCTGGATTCGATGATGGATTTGTGAACGTGCAACGGTAATTCGATGGGACTTGGCTGGAGTTCGCAGCTTTTTGTGGACAGATCTGGCCGTGCTTCCGCGGTTGGCCTGCGGTACGTGATCGCTGCGCTCTTGCTAAACTATCCCTCATGCTCCGTTTCGACGATCTCGCGCTGCGCCGCGGGCCCTTGCTGCTGCTCGAACATGTCGATCTGGCCCTGCACGCGGGCTGGCGGGTCGGTATCGTCGGGCGTAATGGTGCGGGCAAATCCAGTCTGTTGAGTCTGATCGCCGGCGAATTGTCGCCCGATGCGGGACATTTCGAGCGTCCGCGCGATTGGACGCTCGCGTTCGTGCGTCAGGAAGTCGCCGCGCTCGATCGAAGCGCGCTCGACTACGTGCTCGACGGTGATATCGAGTTCCGCCAGCTCGGACGCGATCTGGCTAAAGCCGAAGACGAACACGACGGTCACAAGATCGGCACGCTCCACGAGCGCCTCTACACCATCGACGGCTACGCCGCGCACGCGCGCGCCGGTGAACTGCTGCACGGATTGGGATTCACCAGCGCCGACGAAACGCGCCGCGTGTCGGAATTTTCCGGCGGCTGGCGCATGCGCCTGAATCTGGCGCAGGCGTTGATGTGCCGTTCCGATCTGCTGCTGCTCGACGAACCGACGAACCATCTGGATCTCGATGCGGTCGTCTGGCTCGAAACCTGGTTGCGGCGTTATCAAGGAACGCTGCTGCTGATTTCGCACGATCGTGAATTCCTCGACGCCGTCGTCACGCATGTGTTGAACATCGCCGATCAGAAAGCGGAGTTGTTCGCGGGCGATCTCACCGGCTTCGAACGCAAGCGCGCCGAACGGCTGATCCAGCACAAAATTCAGTACGACAAACAACAACGCGAACGCGCGCATCTGCAGCAGTTCGTCGATCGTTTTCGCGCACAAGCGACGAAAGCGCGGCAAGCGCAAAGCCGCATCAAGGCGCTGGAGCGCATGGTCGACATCGCTCCGATCCGCGCGGCATCGACGATCAGTTTCGAGTTTCGCGAACCGAAGAAGTTGCCGCAACCGCTGCTCGTGCTCGATGACGTCGCCGCGGGTTATGGCGAGCGGCACGTGCTCGATGGCATCAAACTGAATCTTTCGCCGGGCGACCGCATCGCGTTGCTCGGTGCGAACGGCGCGGGCAAATCGACGATGATCAAATTGCTCGCCGGCGTTTCGCCGCCGCTGGCCGGCGATCGAACCGAAGCACGCGATCTGGCGATCGGTTATTTCGCGCAACATCAGCTCGAACAATTGATTCCGACCGCGACGGCGGTCGATCACATCAAGCGTCTCGACGAATCCATCGGCGAAAAAGAGGCGCGCGATTTTCTCGGCGGTTTCGGTTTCTCGGGCGATCGCGCGCTCGAACCCGTCGAACCGTTTTCCGGCGGCGAGAAAGCGCGGCTATGTCTCGCGCTGACGGTGTTTCAACGGCCGAATCTTTTGCTGCTCGACGAACCGACGAACCATCTCGATCTCGACATGCGCGAGGCGCTGGCCGAAGCGCTGAACGATTACACCGGCGCGCTCGTGCTGGTCGCGCATGATCGGTCGCTGATCCGAACGTGCTGCGACACGTTGCTGCTCGTGCATGACGGGTGCGTCGAACCGTTCAACGGCGATCTCGACGACTACGCGCGTTTTCTGGCCAGGCGCGATGCGAAACCAACAGTTGCGAAGTCGACGCCGGCATCCGAACCCGCATCGAAAAAAAACAATCGCGCGAAACAGCGCACCGACGTCGCGCCACTTAGGCAGCAACTGCAACATATCGAGCGCGAACTGGCGAAGACCGAAACGAAGAAGCGCGATGCCGAAACGGCGCTCGCCGATCCGGCGCTGTACGACAATCCAAAATCCGATCGCGTCGCGGAATTGCAGCGCAACGCCGCGCAATGTGCGATGACGATCGAGCGTCTGGAAAGCGAGTGGCTGCAAGCGCAGAGTGCGCTCGAATCCGCCGGATCGGATTGAAGCGTCATCGTGAATAGTGGATTCCGATCCATGCTGCGACTGACCGATATCAAACTGCCGCTGGAACATTCCGCTTCCGCGCTGCGGCAGGCGGTGCTGGCAAAGCTGTCGATCGCCGATTCAGAGTTGCTCGACGTGCAAATCGTCAAGCGAAGCTACGATGCGCGCAAGCGTGGCGCGATCAAGTTGATCTATGCGCTGGATGTGACGTTGCACGATGAAGCTGCGGTCGTCGCGCGCTTCAAAGACGATGTACATGTCTTCCCAGCGCCGGATACGCGTTATCACGTGGTTGCCCACGCGCCGGCGAAATTGCCGTTGCGTCCGCTGGTGATCGGTTTCGGTCCCTGCGGCTTGTTCGCCGCGCTGGTGCTGGCGCAGATGGGATTTCGCCCCATCGTTCTCGAGCGCGGCAAGGCGGTGCGCGAGCGCGCGCGCGACACGTGGGATCTGTGGCGCAAACGCAATCTGCATCCGGAATCCAACGTGCAGTTCGGCGAAGGCGGAGCGGGCACGTTTTCCGACGGAAAGTTGTACAGCCAGATTCGCGACCCGCACCATCGCGGCCGCAAAGTATTGATCGAGTTCGCCAAGGCCGGCGCGCCCGAAGAAATTCTGTATGTCGCCAAGCCGCATATCGGCACGTTTCGCCTGGTCAGCATGATCGAAAACATGCGCAAGGAGATCGAGGCATTGGGCGGCGAGATACGTTTCGGGCAACGTGTCGACGATATCCGGATCGAGACCGATGCCGATGGTCAGCGCCAAGTGCGCGGTGTGAAACTCGCCGACGGCAGCGAAATCCGCGCCGACCATGTCGTGCTGGCTCTCGGACACAGCGCGCGCGACACATTCGGAATGCTTCACGAACGTGGTGTTTACGTCGAGGCGAAACCTTTCTCGATCGGTTTTCGTATCGAGCATCCGCAGTCGCTCATCGATCAGACCCGCTTCGGTGCGCAAGCCGGCCATCCGATTCTGGGCGCCGCCGACTACAAATTGGTGCATCACTGCAAAGGCAATCATGCCGGCCGCGGCCGTTCGGTTTACAGTTTCTGCATGTGTCCGGGCGGCACGGTCGTGGCTGCCACGTCGGAAGCGGGCCACGTGGTCACCAACGGCATGAGTCAGTATTCGCGCAACGAGCGCAATGCCAACGCGGCGATCGTGGTTGGCATCGAGCCGACAGACTTCACATCGTTCGATGCGAGCGGCAGCCCATTGGCTGGCATCGCTTTGCAGCGCGAGTTGGAACGTCACGCCTATGTTCTGGGCGGCGAGAACTACAACGCGCCCGCGCAGTTGGTCGGCGATTTCGTTGCGGGTCGCGCGTCAACCGAACTCGGCAAAGTACAGCCTTCGTTCCAGCCCGGCGTGAGCCTGGGAAGCCTGGATAGCGCACTGCCCGACTATGCCATCGCGGCGATCCGCGAGGCGCTGCCGGCGTTCGGCAAACAGCTTCGCGGTTTCGATATGCACGACGCTGTGCTGACCGCGGTGGAGACGCGAACTTCTTCGCCGATCCGGATCAAGCGCGACGAAACTCTGCAGAGTCTCAATACGCGCGGACTGTATCCCGCAGGTGAGGGCGCCGGGTATGCCGGCGGTATACTTTCGGCTGGCGTGGACGGAATCAATGTGGCCGAAGCGGTGGCGCTCAGCATCACTACGCGCGGCGCTCGCTAATCGCCTTCGCCGCTGCGACCGCGCTCGCCCAAGCCCACTGGAAATTGTAGCCGCCCAGCCATCCGGTGACGTCGACGACTTCGCCGATGAAATACAAACCCGCGACCGCAGTGCTTTCCATCGTTTTCGATGAGAGGCTGCGTGTGTCGATGCCGCCGCGCGTCACTTCCGCTTTGCGATAGCCTTCGCTGCCGTTCGGCGTGATGCACCAATCGTTGATGCTTCGGCCCAACTCGCGCAACACGCTGTCTGGCAGATCGGGAAGTTTTTTTCCTTCGTACAAATTGCCGACTTGCGCACTGAAATAATCGGCGAGCCGTTGCGGCAGATAGTCGCCCAGCACATTGCGCAAAGCACGTTTGTCGTGTGTTTTGCGTTCGATCAACGCAGCGTCTTGTAGCCCGGTAGGTGCAAGATCAATCGTGATGGTTCTTCCCGGTTGCCAGTAACTCGATATCTGCAAAATTCCCGGACCGGAAAGGCCGCGATGGGTGAACAGCAAATCCTCCGTGAACTCCGGCGTTTTATTTTTACCACCCTCATCACGCGGCAGACGCACGACGGCCTGGAGCGCAACGCCGGCCAATTGCGCAAAAGGCGCCCAGATTTCCGGCTCGATGGTGAGCGGCACCAATGCCGGGCAGGTTGGCACGATCGGGATATCGAACTGCTTGGCGATGCGGTAACCCAGATCGCTCGCACCGATTTTCGGGATGGAGAGGCCGCCGGTCGCGATGACTAAGTCGCGACAGTGCAGCAAACCGTGACTCGTCTCCAGCGCGTAGCGCGCTTGGTCCGAGCCAAGATGCCGCACATGATCGAGCTTGACCGGATTGAATACTTCGACGTTTCCATCGGCGCATTCGCTGAGCAGCATGCGCACGACTTGCTGGGCCGAGCCATCGCAGAACAATTGCCCTTTGTGCTTTTCGTGCCAGGCGATACCGTGGTTTTCGATCTGTTCGATGAAGTCTTGCGGCGTAAATCGCGCGAGAGCCGACCGGCAAAAGCCCAGGTTTTCCGAAATGAAATTTTCAGGTCTAGTATCGCGATTGGTGAAATTGCAGCGACCGCCGCCTGAGATACGGATTTTTTCGCCCAACGTTACCGCGTGATCGATGACGGCCACGCGCTTGCCGCTCTGTGCGATCTTTGCCGCACAAAACAGGCCCGCCGCGCCGGCGCCCAGGACGACGACATCGTGGAAGGATTTCTCAATCAATAAAGCCATTTGATCCGATCGTCACCAAGGCAATGTTCCATCGGGATCGAACTTTCGCGGAGCAGAGATATCGTAAAGGCTATGATCCGGGGGATTTTTGTACAATCCATTCCAATAGATTCTTATCGAAGCCCTTTACTCCTCGGAGTATCTTGCTCGGTATCTTGAATCTACGGAGTATCTTCGCGCAGTCCTGGCCTCCTCATCATGCACGTGCTGTTGTCTCCTCTCGGTCTGGGCATTCTGCTCGCCGTCGTACTGCTGCTAGCGTGGCGGCGCATGCCGCGCTGGTTGCGCGGTATCGCGTTCGTGCTCGAAGCATTTGCTGTGGTCGCCTGTTGTCCGGTCGGCGCCAACGCGCTGGTGTGGCTGATCGAATCGCGCGTATCGCGAACGGAGACGTGCGCGGCGCCGCTGCCGAACGTGATCGTTCTTCTGTCCGGCGGCCTGGAGCGCCCGGCCGCTAGCGCCGACGATTTCACCGCGCTCGACCCCAACAGCATGCAGCGCACGCTCGCCGCCGTGGAGTTTTGGAAGCGGATGCCGTCGGCGACGTTCGTGATCGCAGGCGGCGGACCGTTTCCGATCAAGGAAAGCGAAGTGCTGTCGCATCTGGCCGAGCGGCTCGGCGTGACGGCGCCATCGATCCGCCGCGAAGACGAGTCGCAGACGACGTGGGAAAACGCGCAGAATTTGCGCAACCTGCAGCCGCCACTGCCGAATCGGATCTGGCTGGTCAGTTCGGCCATGCATCTGCCGCGTGCGGAGACGGCATTCCGCGCGGCCGGTTTCGACGTGTGCATCCACGTCAGCGATCGCGATTATCTCGCGCCGCGCGGTGTAGGTTATTTCCTGCCGCAAAGTTCGGCCGTGCGCAAATCCGAAACGGCTATTCACGAACTGGTCGGACAGGCGCTCTACGCGTTTTACTGACGCGTCGGAAAATCCGCGTAGGCCGGCAGCATCCGCGAGGTGATCGCCTTCCAGTCGTAGTGCGCGACGGCGTGCGCTCGGGCGCGTTCGCCGAGGTGCGCGGCGAGATCGCGATCGTCCATCACGCGCAGCACGGCGGCGGCGAAGTCGTCGGCGGAATCGGCATACAGTGCGCTCTCGCCATCTTCGAGCGTAATGCCTTCCGAACCGATGTGCGTCGTGACGATGGCTTTCCCGAACGCCATCGCCTCGAGCACTTTCAATCGCGTGCCGCTGCCGGCCCGCAGCGGGACGACGTAGACCGCAGCGTCGCGCATCATGGGCGCGAGATCGTCGACGAATCCCGATAACTCGACGTTGTCCGCGACTGCTGCCGGGACTTGCAAACCCGCATTCTTTCCGACCAGCGCGAACCTGGCCTGCGGGCGCACGCACACGATGCGCGGCAGGATTTCGGCGAGAAACCATTCGATGCCGTCGCGGTTCGGAAACCAGCTCATCTGGCCGACGAAGATCATGCGGTCGCTTCGGTTCGGCGTTTCGGGCGATGCGTGAATAGCATCTGTGTCGACGCCGTTCGGCACGACGGTGATCGGTGTGTCCGGCGCCAGCGTCGCCAACTGCCGCGCGTCGTTTTCCGAACACGCGAGAATGCGGGACGCGCGCCGGCACGCCGATGTCTCGAACCGTTTGAGCCGTTCGACTTGCGTACGCAGGAACGCACGATGCAGCGGTCGCGTTTCGATTTCGACGCGGCGCTGCAGGAGTTCATGCTCGACATTGTGCGCGTTGAGCACGAACGGAACGCGCGTGGGTGCGACCCATGCGGCAAGCGGCAACATGTCGACGTGGACGATGTCGACCTGCGGCAACAATTCGGCAATGCGCGCCCGCATCGCGGTCGACGCGTATTTCTCCACGACGAACGGATGGTTGCCGAGCAATCCGCGCACCAACGCTGCCGCGAGTACCGCGCGCGAACGTTCGCTGGGTACCGAAAATGTCTCGAGGCGTGCCACTGTGTCGCGCAAGGGTGCCGTGTTGTCGGGAAGATCGTCGTCGCGCACGAAGCTGAGCAGCGTGACTTCGTGCCGTTCCGCCAGCGCGCGCAGGATGTGCCACGACCGCAACTGATGGCCTTCGCGCGGCGGATACGGCAGCCGGCTGGTGAGCGCGAGAATCCTCGCCATCAGTGCTTCTTCCACAACCCGCGCGGATCGAGCGCGAGACTGGCCGGCAGCGCGAGGCACGCCGCCGCGTTGAGCATCAGGAAACTTCCGGCAGCGGTGAGCAACGGGATTTTCGCCGCGTGGCGCGGTGCGAACAGTGCGAACAGTGCGGCGACATAAGCGAGCGTCTGCAGCAACCACGCAAACCGATAGAAGGCGCCCGGTGTAAGGGCGGCGCCGAACCATGCCGCGATCAGCGCCCACGGTGCGATCAGACGCAGGAATTTGTGCGATACCCATGCGAACCACACCGGATTGCGCCACGGCACGAGCAAACGCGGCATCCGCGCGATGAGCTGCCAGTTGCCCGCGAGCGTGCGTACCTTGCGTCGAAACTCTTCATGGCTGCTTGCGCTGGCGCTGTCCGAGGCGATCGCGTCGCGCGCCATCGCGATCCGGCGGCCCGCGAAGACGACGTGCAATGGCACCCACATGTCATCGAGGATCGTTCCGGGCGGCAGCGGCACGAACAGTTCGCGGCGCAATGCGTATATCGCACCGCTGACGCCGTGCAACCAGCCGATGCGGGCTTCGCCGTCGCGCAACGATTTTTCCATCCGCCAGTACAGCCCGATCGGTGCGGCTGTTTGCGGAAGATTGGGTTCTGCGAAATTCTCGACGATTTCCAGCTCGCCGCTAACCGCGCCGATCCGTGCGTCGGAGAAATTCGCGAGCAAGCGGCGCAGTGCGTCGGGCGCGAAGCGCTGCCGCGCATCGGTGAACACGACGAACGGGGTTTGCACCTGCTCAAGCGCCGCGTTGATCGCGACGGCTTTTCCCGCGTTGTGCGCGAGTGCGATCACGCGCGCGCGCGCGTCGTCGATCGCGGCGGCGCGTTCGGTGCCGTCGGTGCTGCCGTCGCTCATCACGATCACCGACAGGTTTTCTGCGGGATAGTCTTGTTCCAACACGTTGCGCACGCGCGTCGCGATGCGTGAGGCTTCGTTGTATGCGGCGATGACGATGGTGACCGGCGGCGTAAATGCGGTTTCAGCGTTGTTCGCATTACGGCGCGCAAGCACGCGAATCAGCAGCGCGTAGCCGACGTACGTGTAGCCGAGCAGCGTCACGCTCAGCCAGAAAATGCCTTGGCTCATGTGCGCAGGACGCGTGAGCGCCAGCGTTCGTAGCGTTTGTTGCCGAGCATGCGTTTGGGCAGCCGCAGCAGGCGGAAGCGCATGCGTTGCCAGCGCGGCCCAACGCCGCGCCAGGTGACGAGCGCGATGAATTCGTCAAGACCCATTCCGCGCGTGACGGCGGCGCGTTCGAGATAATCGCCGTCGCGCCAGCCGCGATTCACGCCGGGTGCGGAGTTGAGCACGTGTCGGTAGCCGAGCTCGCGCGCGGCGCGTCGTTCGCGTTCGCCGCCGCGTCCGCCGGGCAGGGCGAGCGCGTCGACATCGCCGCCGCCGATGCGTTCGAGGCGATGTTTGCTGTCGCGCAATTCCGACGCGAGCGCCGCATCGTCGAGATCTTCGAGATAGCGGTGCGTGCAGCCGTGCGATTGCACGCCCATGCCGGCGTCCGCCAGCGCACGCGTGTTCGCGGCGGTGAGCATGCCGTGCTGATCGATGAAATCCGCCGTCACGAAGAACTCCGCGGCGAAGCCGCGTTCCTTCAGGAGCGGCAGCGCGATCGTGTAGTTGGAGACGTCGCCGTCGTCGAAGGTGATGATGATCGGCTTGATCGACGCATCGAGCGCATCGAGATCGCGCAGGCGTACCGCGCGATACGTATTGTTGACAAGCCAGTCGAGTTGCTTCCGGAAATCGTCGGGCGTCACGCTGTAGACCGGATCGAAACGGCCCGCGTCATCGGGGCCGGCGTGCAAGCCGTGGTACATCAGCACCGGCAACAGTCGGCTCATGCCGATCCTCGCCGTTGCGCAAAGCGGCGCAGCGGCACCGGCGCCGCGGGCGGCTTTACGTCGGCGGCGGGAACGGCGGCGAAATCGCGCGCGCGCAACGTCAGCGCCAGGAATACCCAGAAGTAGCCGATCATCGGGTAATACGTGAAGCGGTCGCCGAAACAGTTGCCGAGCACGAGCGCGAGCCATGCGCCGACCATACCGAGTCCCAGCGCGTAGGCGAGCGACGTGCTGGGCGATTCGCGCATCGTCCGCCAACACGCGCGCAGGATCGAAATCAGCAGTGCGATGGTGATGCTGATGCCGACCAATCCTTTCTCGGTCAGTTCACGTATGAAGAAATTGTGCGTGTCCATGTTGAACGGATTGATTTCGTGATGGCGGAACGTTTGGAAACCGCTGCCGAAGACCGGATGGTTCTCGAAGTTGTCGATGGCCAGACTCCAGAATTCGAAACGCATCTCCGTGCTTTCGTCGCGCTTGCCTTCCTCGATCGTGGTGCTGTCGAAGCGCTCGACGACGGAGGTGGGCAGGATGGCCGGCAGGAACAGCGCGAACAGGAACAGGGGGACGATCATCTTCCAGCGTCCGCGCCACAGCAGCAACACCGCGACGATGCCGAGCAGCAGCGCCACGTATGCCG
>DATAVJ010000094.1:0-24203 GCA_036267795.1 Rudaea sp. | reverse complement strand
AAGGCGAGCTTGTACAGAAGTGGCTTCGCGAAAACGTATTTTCGATCATCCTCGGTGTAGCGCTCGGCCTGCTGCTGATTTTCGGATGGCAACAGTGGAATTCGCACCGCGGCGCGCACCGTCTCGATGCGGCGACCCAATACGACGTATTCGGCGCCGATCTCGACAAGAAAGATAACGATGCCGCGCGTCAGATCGCGCAGAAACTGCAAGCCGACTACTCCGATACGCCGTACGCCGTGCTCGCAGCATTGCGCATGGCCGACGCGGACGAAGCCAAAGGCGACGCCGCCGGCGCACAGACGTTGCTCGAGAATGCTTATCAACATGCGGGCATCGACGCGCTCAAGACATTGGCGGGTTTGTATCTCGCCCGTGTCGAAATCGCGCAAAAAAAAGCGGATGACGCATTGAAGTTGTTGGACAGTTTGTCCGCGCTCGGCTACTCGTCGTTGCGCGATGAATTGCGCGGTGACGCCCTGGCCGTGCTTGGACGCAAGGACGAAGCGCGCACGGCCTACACCGACGCGCTGACGAATCTCGATCCCAATGCGCCGACTCGGTCATTCATCGAAATGAAACGTAACGATCTCGGCGGCGAGGAGAAGAAAGGCTCATGAAGCGCGTTTTAGTGGTGCTCCTCCTGGCGCTCGCCGCCACGGGCTGCCAGACGATCAAGAATATTTTCAACGACGTCAAGAAAGAGAATATCGAACCGCCCACGCCGCTCACGGAAATCGTGCCCGCGGTGCAAGTGCAGTTGCTGTGGCAAGAGCGCATCGGCAAAGGTTCGGATAAATCCGGCGTGCGTATTTCGCCCGCGGTGGTGGACGGCAAGCTCTACGCAGCCGGAACCGACGGCACTATTTCCGCGCTCGACGCTGCCACCGGCAAGACGTTGTGGAGCAAGCATCTCGGCAAGCGCCACGGATTTATCTGGCACCACGGCAACAACACGGTGCGCTGGGCGGGCGGCCCGGGGACGGACGGCAAAGTCCTCGCCGTCGGATCGCTGGAAGGCGCCGTGCAGGCATTCGATGCAGCGACCGGCGACGAGCGTTGGAACGCGCAACTTTCATCCGAAGTCATCGCGGCGCCGGTCATCGTCGACGGCATCGTCGTGGTTCGCACGAACGATGGACGTTTATACGGCCTCGACGCCAACGACGGCTCACGCAAATGGACCTACGATCGTTCCACCGTTCCCATACTGAGCCTGCGTGGCAACGCGCCGCCGGAAGTAGCGGGCGGTCTCGTGTACTCGGGCGGCGACAACGGAAAACTAGCGGCGATTACATTGAACGAGGGGAAGACGGCGTGGGAACAAACCATCTCTACCGGTGAAGGCCGCACCGAGATCGAACGTATCCAGGACGTCGACGGGCCCATCAGCGTCGTCGACGGAGTCGTCTATGCGTCCGGCTATCACGGTCAAGTCGCCGCACTCGTTGCGCAGACAGGCCGTCCGCTGTGGACGCACGTGGTGTCGAGCTACACCGGAGTCAGTGTGGCGCCGACGCAAATCTATGTGGTCGATACCGACTCTGTCGTGTGGGCACTCGATTTGCGCACCGGTGCATCGAACTGGAAACAGGATGCGCTGAAATATCGCTGGTTGAGTCCGGCTATTTCTGTCGGCGACTACGCCGTGGTCGGCGATTTCGACGGATTCGTGCACGTGCTCGACGGCAGCGACGGCAAGATCGTCGGCCGCACGCGTTTGTCGAAGCACGAAATTCAAGCGGCGCCTGTCGTGGTCAACGACACCGTCTACATCGAAGACATCGACGGTGCCGTCGGCGCCTGGCGGATCAGCAAATGATCGTCGCGGCCGTGGCACGCGCGCCGCGGCCGGACATGTTTCCAGCGGCTATCCTGCGGCGTCGCACATACCGCAGCGAACCTTGAGATGTTGCCCGTCGTCGCTCTCGTCGGTCGTCCGAATGTCGGCAAGTCCACGCTGTTCAATGTGCTCACGCGCACGCGCGACGCACTTGTCGCCGATTTGCCGGGGCTCACGCGCGATCGTCATTACGGCGTGTGCCGATTGGGCGATCGCGAATTCGTCGTCGTCGATACCGGCGGTCTGACCGACGACAAGGAAGGTATCGGAGCGCTGACCGCTCGCCAAGTAGACTTCGCGATCGCGGAAGCCGACATCGTCGTGCTCGTCGTCGACGCGCGCGACGGATTGCTGCCGCACGATCGCACCATCGTCGACGGTCTGCGGCGCAGCGAAAAAAGCATGTTGCTGGCCGTCAACAAAATAGACGGCGTCGACGAAAATACGGCGTCGGCGGAATTCTCCCGGCTGGGCATCGCCGTTCAACTCCCCACATCGGCCGCGAACGGACGCGGCGTTCCGGGTTTGGTCGAAGCATTGCTGCAACGTTTGCCGGAGGTCGATCCGGATGAAACGGCCGCGAACACACAGCGCGGTGCCCGCGTCGCCATCGTCGGCAGGCCCAACGTCGGCAAATCGACGCTCATCAACCGCCTGCTCGGCGAGGACCGTCTCGTCGTATCCGAAGTCGCCGGCACCACGCGCGATTCCATCAGCGTGACGCTGGAACGCGACGGCAAGCAATACACATTGGTGGACACCGCCGGCGTGCGGCGCCGCGCACGCGTCGAGGAAGCCGTCGAGAAATTCAGCGTGATCAAGACGCTGCAATCCATCGCGGCCGCGAACATCGTCGTCGTGCTGCTCGATGCGCGCGAAGGCGTCTCCGAACAGGACGCGACCGTGATCGGCCATGTGCTGGATGAGAAGAGGGCGCTGGTCATCGCCGTGAACAAGTGGGACGGGTTGTCCACCTACGAACGAGAACAGTGTAAAAGTTCACTTTCGCGCAAACTGGATTTTGTCGCCTACGCGCGCGTCGTGATGATTTCCGCATTGCACGGTTCGGGTATCGCCGAACTGATGCGCGCCATCGATCGTGCGTACACATCGACCACGCGCGAATTCGGGTCGGCCGAACTCACGCGCGCTCTCGAAAAGGCGTACGAAAGCTATCAGCCACCGCTGGTACGCGGGCACGCGCCGAAACTCCGTTTCGCCCATCCTGGCGGCACAAATCCTCCGACCATCGTGATCCACGGCAGCCGCACAAGAGGCGTGGGCGACGGCTACCGCCGTTATCTCGAGAATTTTTTCCGGAAACGCTTCAAGCTCGAAGGCACGCCGATCCGGATCGAATTCCGCGAAAACGAAAATCCGTTCGCCGGTCGCAAAAACGAATTGACGGAACGCCAGGTGAGGAAGCGGCGCCGCCTCATCAGGAAGGCGCGCAAGAGCTGACCTCCATGAACTCGCCGGCATCGTCGAAAAACGCGTCCATCACCGCGGCGATTCTCGCGGGCGGTCAGGGACGCAGGTTCGGCGGGCTGGATAAAGGAATTCAACCGCTCTTCGGGCGGCCAGTCGTTTCGTTTGTCGTCGATGCGCTGCGACCGCATTGCGAGGCGATCGTGATTTGCGCCAATCGCCACTACGACGAATACACGCAGTTCGCCAAGGTTGTACGCGATGACGTACAGGGATTTCGCGGTCCGCTCGCCGGCATTTCAACGGCAATCGCTCACTGCGAAACACGTTGGCTGCTCACCGTTCCGGTAGATACACCGAAGCCGCCCGCCGATCTCGTCGCGCGTCTGCTGACGGGCATGGACGCCGCGCAAGCCGCCGTGGCCGACGACGGTACGCGGCGCCAACCTTTGTTCGCGTTGTACGACAGCGAACTGGCTGCCTCCGCGCGAAATGCGTTGGAGCATGATCTTGCCGTGTGGCGCTGGCAGGACGACATCGGCGCGGCGGTTGTCGACTTTTCCGACACGCTCGAATCCTTCAACAATCTCAACACGCCGGACGATTTCCGGCGTTGGGAAAACGAACATCGTGAGTAATTCTTTCGAAACCATGCTGAGCGTCGATGACGCCTGCGAACGCATTCGCGCGATCGCGGCGAAACGCGGGACGCAAACGGAGAAGGTGCCGCTGGAAAACGCGGTGGGGCGCATTCTCGCCGGCGATATTTCAGCGCCGTTCGACGTGCCGGGTTACATCAATTCCGCGATGGATGGCTTCGCGGTGCGCGGCAGCGATTTGATCGCAGGCGGCGAAACGACACTTCGTTTGGCCGGCGAAATTTTTGCCGGCGGCGCGGATATCCCGAAAGTCGAGCACGGCGCATGCGTGCGCATCACGACCGGCGCCCCGATGCCCGCGGACGCCGACACTGTCGTCATGAAAGAAAACACGCGTATTGTCGGCAACAACATCGTCATGCTCTCCGGCACGGCACCGGGCGCGAACGTGAGACCTGCCGGCGAAGACTACGCAAAGGACGACGCGGCTTTGATGCGCGGCGACACGCTGACTCCGTCGCGGGTGGCTGTTCTCGCATCATTCGGGTTTACGCACGCCACGGTCGCCGCACAACCGCGAACCGTTCTGTTCACGACCGGAGACGAGCTGACCGCACCGGGCACTGCGCTGAGCTACGGCCGCATTTACGACAGCAACCATTTCAGCATCGGCGGGCTCATCGAGCAACACGGCGCGCGACTGATTCGCCATGAACGCTTGCGCGACGATCCGGATCTTCTCGTCGCCGAACTCACGCGTGCCGGCGATGAAAACGACGTCATCGTGACCAGCGGGGGCGTCTCGGCCGGCGAGGCGGACTATCTGCCGCGGATTCTCGAGGAGATCGGAAAAGTATACTTCTGGAAAGTCCGGATGAAACCGGGCATGCCGTTTTTGTTCGGCCAGGTGGGCAATGCGCTGATGTTCGCCTTGCCCGGAAATCCGGCGTCCGGCATCGCTACGTTTCTCGCGCTCGTCGCGCCGGCGTTGCGCACGATGCTCGGTGCGAATGATGCGATACCGGAACTGTTCGCGAAACTGACGGCGCCGATTGCCAAACGCCATGGCCGTGCGGAATTCCAACGCGCTCGCATCACGTGCAGCAGCGAAGGGCAATTGTTTGCGAGGGCATTGGCGAAACAAGGCTCCGGCATGTTGCGTAGTGCGGCTGACGCGGATGCGGTGATCGTTCTTCCGGAAGGTCCGCGCGAATTTGCGGCAGGCGACGTCGTGCGCGTCATTCCGATGCCGGGATGGCCAACCTAGCCACGTATAATCACGGCATGGTTGCGCGCATCCAGCCATTCGATCGTCCCGCCGAAGTCACGCCGGCGGAAGCGCTGCGTCGTCTTCGGCAAGGCGCTTTGCTGATCGACGTGCGAAATCCCGGCGAACACGTCATCGGCGGTGTGGAAGGTTCGCACGCGATCCCGCTCGCATCGTTGGAAGCGCAGATCGATTCCGCCGCTTCCGATCGTCGGCAGGAAATCATGACGTTGTGCGCCAGCGGAAGACGTTCGCTCCGCGCGGCGGAATTGCTGACGCGGCTCGGATTCGAGAACGTGGCATCGATAGCGGGCGGGTTCAGCCGTTGGCAAGCGGAAGGGTTGCCCGTTCAGCACGGCGAATTCGATGCCGATGCGTCCGAACGTTATTCGCGGCATCTGCTGTTGCCTGAAGTCGGCGCGCAGGGCCAGAAACGTCTTGAGCATGCGCGCGTCGTGCTGATCGGCGCGGGCGGTCTGGGGTCGCCGGCTGCACTGTATTTGGCCGCCGCCGGCGTCGGTGCGATCACGCTGGTCGACGACGACAATGTGGATAAATCCAATTTGCAGCGTCAGATCGTGCACACCGACGCGCGTATCGGCATGGCGAAGACCCAATCGGCGGCCATCGCGTTGAGTGGGCTCAATCCACGCATCGCGATCCGAACGGAAACGCATCGCATTCGTGCGGAAAATGTGGAACGGCTTTTGGACGATCACGACGTGATCATCGACGGCGCCGACAATTTTCCGACGCGCTATCTGCTCGACGCCGCTGCGCGGCGCTTGCGCATTCCGCTCGTCTACGGCGCCGTGCATCGATTCACGGGACAGGTGAGCGTGTTCGATGCCAACCGCGAAGAATCGCCGTGCTACCGCTGTTTGTTTCCGCAACCGCCTGGCGCGGACGAAGCGCCGAACTGCGCGGAGGCGGGCGTGCTCGGCGTGGTGCCGGGGACGATCGGATTGCTGCAGGCAACGGAAGCGATCAAGTTGATTTTAGGCATCGGCACGTCGCTCGTCGGCCGATTGCTTTGCTACGACGCGCTGGCTGCGAGTTTTCGCGAGTTGCGGCTTACGCGTGATCCGAACTGTCCCGGCTGCGGTTCGCATGCCGAGTTCCGCGGTTACGACGATCTCGAGCAGCTCTGCTCTGCGCACTGAGCGGCACTTCAGCGGTGCGCTTTCTGCGCAGCGTCGAATGCCGCGAGTTGCTCGGGCGTCGCGTCTTTCTGGTGTTTGGTTTTCCAGGTGCCGAACGGCTCGCCATAAATGCGTTCGCGCGCTTCATCCTTGCTGAGCGGGATACCGCGGTCGGCGGCGGCTTCGCGATACCAATCGGCTAGGCAATTGCGGCAGAAGCCCGCCAAAATCATCAAATCGATGTTCTGCACATCGGTGCGTTCGGTGTTGAGATGCTCGAGCAGCCTCCGAAACGCGGCGGCCTCGGCTTCGATGGTGCGATCGGTCATTTCAATCTCCGTGTCGATCTTTGCATCTTATCGCGGCGCTAAGCATCGCCGTTTGAGCCGGCCGCCCGCAACAGCGATAATGCGCTTCCTTCGTTTCTTGCCCATCGCATGACTGCGCGGATTCTCGACGGCAAGCGCATTGCCGACAATTTGCTGGATGTGTTGCGCGCCCGCGTCGAACTGCGCGTGGCGGGCGGCAAACCGCCGCCGGGACTTGCCGTCGTGCTGGTCGGCGATGACCCGGCATCGGCCGTTTACGTGCGTAACAAGCGCCGCGCTTGCGCGCATGTCGGTTTTCGCTCGCGCGATTACGATCTGCCCGCGACGACGACGCAACAAGAACTCAGCGCGCTCATCGATCAGTTGAATGCCGATTCGGACATTCATGGCATTCTCGTCCAATTGCCGCTGCCGGCGCACATCGACGCGCCGCCGCTGATCAACCGCATCGATCCGCGCAAGGATGTCGATGGATTTCATCCCGAAAATATCGGGCGGCTCGCGCTGCGCCAGCGCGGACTTCGTCCGTGCACATCGAAAGGCGTGATGACGCTGCTGGCGCACACCGATCGTCCGGTGCGCGGCAGCACCGCGGTGATCGTCGGCGTGTCCAACCATGTCGGCCGCCCGCTGGCGTTGGAATTGCTCCTCGCCGGGTGCACGACGGTGTGCTGCCATAAATTCACGCGCAACCTTCATGATGTCGTCGCGACGGGCGATATCGTTGCAGTCGCGGTCGGCATTCCCGGACTGGTGAAAGGCGAGTGGATAAAGCGCGGTGCGGTGGTGATCGATGTCGGCATCAATCGCCGGCCGGATGGTTCGTTGACGGGCGATGTCGATTTTGAATCCGCTCGCCAACGTGCGTCGTGGATCACGCCGGTGCCCGGCGGCGTCGGACCGATGACAGTGGCGACGCTGATGCAAAACACCGTTGAAGCTGCGGAATTCGACTTCGCCAACTGACGGTTGGAGCTTTTACTCGCCTTGATGCGGTGACGTCGGGTCGGTCGGGTGCGGGAAATACTGATCGATGATGAAGTCGAGCGCGTTCTCTTTGTCGCCGCCGCGATCGATGCGATCGGCCGCGACGCGCAGCATGATTTGTTGCCAATCGTCGGGTTTGTCGCCGCGCCAGCGGCTGGCGTCGCCGTCGAGAATGATGTTGCCTTCGCGTTCGGTTCCGTCCGTACCTTTGAAATAAATATCGAGGCGATCGCGTTTGTCGCCGCGCGCATGGACGATGTATTTGGGCGGTAGCGGATCTTCACGCAGCAACCAGCCTTCGTCTTCGGTTCGGCAGGCGTGCGCGTTTGTCAGATCCTGGAGCGATGGCAGCAGATCCGCCTGCTGAAAAGCGTCAGTCACTGCGCCATGTTTCAGGCGCAAGTTCGTTGCGATCACCATCGGCACGCGCGCCATCGCGCTGTCGCCGAATTTTGCCTGCTCCTGCGCGAACAGGGGCGTCATGCTGCGGTGATCGCCCGAGATCAGCAGAATGCCGTTGTCGAAGAAGTGCCGCTCGTTCAATTCGTCGAACAGCATGCCGATCTGTTCGTCGGCATATTTGAACACGCCGGGCTCGTCCGGTTGATCGGTCCTCGGGTTGACGAATGGCGGATGCGTGCTGACTGTCAGCAGCATGGAAAACCACGGCGACGTGTCGGTGCGTTGATCCATCCATTGCAGAAATCGCCGATACAACTGCTTGTCTTCGGCAGCGTTGAAATGCCAGCGCTTCATGCCGTCGTAGAACGGATTTTCCGCGCCTTCGAAATGATCGAAATGCAATTCGCGCAACCAGGCGGTTTTGTCGAGAAACGCGAGATCGCCTGTCGTGAAAAAATTCACGTTGTAGCCGTTCTTGTGCAGCTCGTCCGGCAACGCGCCGGCCGGGTTTTCGAACCCCTTGAACGCCTCGACGCTTTCGTAGCGGCCGACAGCAGGAACAGGCGCGCGTCCCGTGATGAGCGCGATCATGCCGCCATCGGTGGTGAATCCGTTTGCGTAGAAATTCGGGACGTAGGTATAGCGCTGAGCGATGGCGTCGAGATTCGGCGTGAGGTCGCGCGCGCCGCCGAATAGCCGGCTGTGGTGCATCGACAGCGACTCGACCAGCACGAAAAGAATATTAGGACGCGCGATGTCGCCGGCGCGATCCGTGCAGATCGGCGTCTCGGGTTTGAGATCGCGTTTCACGTTTTCGGCAAACGCGGCGGTATATGCGCGATCGACGCCGAGTTCGAGATTCGCCGCGAGCACGTTTTGCAGAACCTCGTAATGGATGTACGACATGGTCGACGGACGCCATGAACCGAAAGCGATTGAAGTTGCGCCCATCAGCAGAAGGATCAAAGCGGCTTTCGACCGGCGCGGGCGCGGCGCAAACAGACACGCGAGCAGAACGAGGCCGAAAATCGACAGCACGCCGACGATCTTTCCCGTGCCCGATTCGAGAAAGATGCGCGCGAATTGCGTGATCGCGCCAAGTTCCTTTCCGAACTTCAGAACGTCGAACAAATATAGCCGCTGAGTGAGCGTGAGCAGGACCATCGAATCGATGGCCATCACGACGATCAACAGTGCGCCGAAAAGAAGAAACGGCAATTGCAAAATGTACGCGCGGAAGAAAAACGCGCCGGCGACGCTCATCAGGAAAATACCGAGCAAGACGCTGTCCTGCTGCATCGCCGTTGCGCCCATGCAGGCGGGGCAGGGCGCGACATTCGTGATCACGTGCCACACCACCCCGCCGCGCAACGCGATGAGCGCGATGACGAAGGCGATGGATATCCAGGCGACGCGCGAGCCGAAGCGGCGCGTCGCCATTGGTGTCCTGTCGTTGATCGGAACGTTCAGCACAAGGTGGGCGGCTTGCTGTGGCTCATCGTTTCGAGTGGCTTGAATTCATCCAGTCCGCTATAATATTGCGTTTACCCGGCAAGAGCCGCATCTGGATCGCGCATGCGCATTCTGACCGAAGCGCTTACGTTCGACGACGTATCGCTCGTCCCCGCCTACTCGAACGTCTTGCCTCGCGACGTCGATCTTTCCACGCGCCTCACGCGCAACATCCGCCTCAATATTCCGATCATCGCCGCGGCGATGGATACCGTCACCGAAGCTCGCCTGGCGATCACGATGGCGCAAAGCGGCGGCATCGGCATCATCCACAAGAACATGCCGATCGAGCAGCAGGCGGCGGAGGTTCGGCTGGTCAAGAAATTCGAAGCGGGCGTGATACGCGATCCGATCACCGTTGCACCGGATACGTCGATCGGCGAAGTGATGCAGATCGTCCGCGCGCACAACATTTCCGGCGTGCCGGTAGTCGATGGCGAAAATCTCGTCGGCATCGTCACCAGCCGCGATTTGCGGTTTGAGAAGAAACCCGAAGATCCCGTGCGCCACATCATGACGCGCAAGGAAAAGCTCGTCACGGTGAAAGAGGGTGCGGCCGAGGACGAGGTGCTGCATTTGCTGCATCGTCATCGCATCGAGAAAGTGCTGGTGGTGAACGATGCGTTCCAATTGCGCGGTTTGATCACAGTCAAAGACATTCAAAAAGCGCGCGACAATCCGTATTCGGCGAAAGATCAGCACGAACGTCTGCGCGTCGGCGCGGCTGTCGGCGTGGGCGGGGATACGGAAGAACGCGTCGCTCAACTGGTTTCGGCGGGCGTCGATGTCGTCGTCGTCGATACCGCGCACGGGCATTCGCAAGGCGTGCTCGACCGCGTGCGCTGGGTCAAGCGTCAATATCCGAACGTGCAGGTCATCGGTGGAAATATCGTCACCGCCGAAGCGGCCAAATCGCTCGTCGACGCCGGTGCGGATGCGGTGAAGGTCGGTGTCGGTCCCGGATCGATCTGCACGACGCGCATTGTCGCAGGCGTCGGCGTGCCGCAGATTTCGGCGGTGGCGATGGTCGCTGAAGCGATCCGCGACAGCGGTGCGGGTCTTATCGCCGATGGCGGAATTCGTTATTCCGGCGACATCGCAAAAGCGCTCGCCGCCGGTGCGAACTGCGTGATGATCGGCGGCATGTTCGCGGGCACAGAAGAAGCGCCCGGCGAAGTCGAGTTGTATCAAGGCCGTTCGTACAAAAGTTATCGCGGCATGGGATCGCTCGGCGCGATGCAGAAGGGATCGAAAGACCGGTATTTTCAGGACGAAGAGGACGCCGACAAACTGGTGCCCGAAGGCATCGAGGGCCGCGTTCCTTATCGTGGTCCGTTGCGCAGCATCATCCACCAGCTCACCGGCGGCTTGCGCGCGGCGATGGGTTATGTCGGTTGCGGCAGTGTCGAGGAGATGCGCAGCAAACCGCAGTTCGTGCGCGTGACGAGCGCGGGTATCCGCGAGTCGCACGTGCACGATGTGGCGATTACGAAAGAAGCTCCGAATTATCGGCTCGACTGATTCGTGTCGGGCCCCAGTTCGTCATTCCCGCGAAAGCGGGAATCCAGCGCCTCCGCTCTCGCCGAACGAAAGATGCGGAATGAAAGAAAAATCACTGCGTTCCCGCTTTCGCGGGAATGACGAGCATATAGATCAATGCAAAATCTTCATTCCGACAAGATTCTGATTCTCGATTTCGGCGCGCAGTACACGCAACTGATCGCGCGGCGCATTCGCGAAATAGGCGTGTATTGCGAAATCTGGGCGTGGGACCACGATCCCAAAGCCATTGCTGAATTCGCGCCGAAAGGAATCATTCTTTCCGGCGGACCGGAATCGACGACGGAAATCGACGCGCCTCGCGCACCGCGCGCCGTATTCGACATCGGCGCTCCCATTCTCGGCATCTGCTATGGCATGCAGACAATGGCCGCTCAGCTCGGCGGCAAAACCGAAGGCGGTCACACGCGCGAGTTCGGCCACGCGCAATTGACGCTCACCGGGCCGTCCGAATTGTGGAAAGGATTTGGCGAGCCCTCGAATACGCTCGATGTCTGGATGTCGCACGGTGACCGCGTGATTGCGGTGCCGCCAAGCTTCACGGTCACCGCAACTACATCCGATCTGCCTGTCGCCGCGATGGCCGACGATGCGCGGCGTTGGTACGGCGTGCAGTTCCATCCCGAAGTAACGCACACGACGCGCGGCGCCGAACTGCTGCGGCGCTTCGTCGTCGACCTGTGCGGCTGCGCGACGTTGTGGACGCCGGCCAACATCATCGACGACGCCGTCGCGCGCGTGCGCGAGCAAGTCGGATCGGATCAGGTATTGCTGGGACTTTCCGGCGGCGTGGATTCTTCCGTCGTCGCCGCATTGCTCGAACGCGCCGTCGGTCAGCAATTGACGTGCGTTTTCGTCGACACGGGTCTGCTGCGCTTGCACGAAGGCGATCAGGTGATGTCGGCGATGGCCGAGCATATGGGCGTGAACGTCATCCGCATCAATGCACGCGACGAGTATTTCGCGGCGCTCAAGGGCGTTTCGGATCCTGAGGCCAAGCGCAAAGTCATTGGCCGCCTGTTCGTCGAGATATTCGAGCAGCAAGCCGCGAAGCTCGACAATATCCGCTGGCTCGCGCAAGGCACCATCTATCCGGACGTGATCGAATCCGCCGGAAGCAAAACGGGCAAAGCCCACGTGATCAAGTCGCATCACAACGTCGGCGGACTGCCCGAGCGCATGCATTTGAAGCTGCTCGAACCGTTGCGCGAACTGTTCAAGGATGAAGTGCGTCGCATCGGCGTCGAATTGGGGCTGCCACACAGACTCGTCTATCGACATCCGTTCCCGGGGCCGGGACTCGGCGTTCGGGTGCTCGGAGAATTGAAAGAGGAATACGTCGATCTTCTTCAGCGCGCCGACGATATCTTTATCGGCGAACTGCGCGCGCATGGACTTTACGATTCGGTGAGCCAGGCGTTCGCGGTGTTTTTGCCGGTAAAGTCGGTCGGCGTCGTGGGCGATGCGCGCGCTTACGAATGGGTGATCGCCTTGCGCGCCGTCGAAACCATCGACTTCATGACAGCCCGTTGGGCGAGGTTGCCCTACGAATTTCTCGAGAAAGTTTCGCTCCGCATAATCAATGAGTTGAGCGGTGTTTCTCGCGTGGTTTACGACGTCAGCGGCAAACCTCCGGCGACGATCGAGTGGGAATGAGCGAAACCGTCGCTGCCGACGAAGGTTTCATGCAGCGTGCGCTCGAACTGGCTCGGCACGCTCGCGACCTGCACGAGGAAATTCCGGTCGGTGCCGTGCTCGTTCGTGGCGACGAAATCATCGGCGAAGGATGGAATCAATCCATCAGCGGAAACGATCCCAGCGCGCACGCCGAGATAGTCGCGCTGCGAGCCGCGGGACAAAAAACCAGCAACTACCGTCTGCCGGGCACGACGCTGTATGTCACGCTCGAACCCTGCGTGATGTGCGCGGGCGCGATCGTGCACGCGCGTGTGGATCGCGTCGTCATTGCGGCGGACGATCCGAAAACCGGCGCCGCCGGCAGCGTGTTCGATACGCTGATTTCAGATCGGCACAATCATCGCGTGGAGATCGCACGCGGACTGCTGGCCGACGAGTCTTCGAAGCTCCTGCGGCAGTTCTTTCGCGAACGTCGTGGCGATCGATCGACTGCTTAGCGGCATGAAATCTGCTTCAATACAATCAGTAATTTATGGGGTGAAATCCCTCAGCGATATGAGGTCTTACCCTCAAGATTCTGTTATTGCTGGTTTTTATACGGGTGCGCATAAAGGAAATCGCGTACATTGCATGTGCCGCAATGGAAGATCGTTGCGGCATCAGGGGGCATTTATGAAGCGATTCCGCTGCAAAGCTGTGCTTATAAAAGTAGCTGCGGTGCTCGGACTAGCCGCAGCCGGCTGTGCCGTCGCTGCCGATGTGCCGTGTCCGCCGTCGACGGATCCGAATCAGATTGCGGTCGAAGTGAAAGTGCCGAGCGACGTGCCGCTGTATCAGGCATGCGTGAGCATCCATTTCGACAGTGTGGCGAACCTCACAGCAGACAGTCTCGGTCTGACGGCGCAAGTAATCGATCCGTCTTCGTTCTCGGGACTGCCGTCCGGTGTGACGATCGATCCCGCCTTTCCAGTGCTGATTTCGATTGAGCCATCCGTCGCGCTGTACCGGAACGGCTATGAATCCAATCAGGTCGGCGACGGCAATCTCGATTTCCTCAAGAGCTACGATTTGGAAATCCATACCGACCAGCTCACCTGTAGCGGCACGTCAAGCACGTATCGCGTGTTCAAGGCGCCGCACGGGAGCAACACGTTTGCCGATGTGACCGACGGCCTGTTCTCCGGCAGCGTGCGCGCGCGCGGGCGCGGCGGTGCGTTCTCGCAGTTCGTGATCGCGAAAGATGCTCGCTCGTTGTTGCTCGATATCGTTCCCACGAAGCTCACCAACCTTACACTGAGTCTTGGCGCTTCTGGACTTACCGGCACGCTTTTGACGGCCCTGACGGATCTGCTGACCCAATTCCCGGTGGATCTGACCCTGGGATTGCTTAGCGGCAATCTGTCAGCCGCCATCGGCGACCTGACCGATTTCATCGCGGAAGTGCTCACCGGCGCCGACAACGGGCAGGTGCCTGAGGAATGGACAGCGGGCGGGTCGTTGAGCAATGTCGCTGGCGAACTGGTTAGCCTCGCGCAGACGCTGATCTTCTCGCTGCAAACCGTATTTCCGGCGTCCTCACCGGTATGCGGAATCGCCAGTCCTTTGTAGGATGCCCGCGCGGTTCACAGCGTATCCGCCCGATCGAGCGGCTATCGTCCGCGTAATCGATGAGGGTCAGATTTATCGGATCGGCCGCGCCGACGAATGCGAGCTTCGCATCGACCATGCGTCTGTTTCGCGCGTGCATGCTGAACTGCAAGGCGAGGCGGCGAACGCGAGCCATTGGAAAATCAACGACGTCGGCAGCAAAAACGGGCTGCGCGTCGGCGGCCACCTCACGCAGCGCGCGAACTTCGGCGAGTCATCGTGGTTCGCTGTCGGCGACGTTTACTGCTGGCTCGAATTGATCGACGCAGCCGCGGCAGCGCAATTCCGCGCGCAGAACGACAGCCGACGGGCGACGTCGCGGGAAATGTCGGCGCGGTTTTCCAACAGCATCGACATCGGAACATTGATACCGCAGACGCTCGACGTGGTTCTGGAACTGTCCGGCCTTGAGCGCGGCTTCGTGCTGTTCGCGCCGGCGGGGGAACCGTTGCGCATCCGCGCCAGCCGTGGCATGGAAACCAACGACATCAGCAAGGCCAGTTTCAGCGGCAGTGCCGCCGCGGTCGATCAGGCGATCGCGCGTAAGAATCCCGTCGTGTGCTGCGACACGAACGACTCGCCATGGCTGGGTCTGAGGCCGAGCGTGAGGTTGGGCGGAATTCGTGCGCTCGTCTGCGTTCCGCTGCAGTTGGCCGACGGTGCGTCGGGCGTGATTTATGTCGATAGCCGCAAGCCCGGACCGCCGGTCACGGAACTGGATCTCGAACTCATCGAAAGCGTCGCGCAACACGCGGCGACGATCGTGGCTGTCGGACACTTGCAAAGCGAAGTCGGCGATCTGTTGAAATCGAGCGAGCGCATCGACGAACTGGCGCCGCGCTGGGACGAATTGCGTTCGCTGTAAGCGGGCCGATTATGCATTCCAATAGCTTTTGTACGGCCTCGATCCGCGCTATCGTGCGCTCATGTCCGACGACGCGGCCCTGAAGGCGGCCGAACCCGCAAACCCTTCGGCGACGATGACCGGACAGCTCGGTTTGTACGAGCTGCGCTCGGGGGACGTCCTCGCCAATCGTTTTCGCATCGTCGCGATGCTCGGCATCGGCGGCATGGGCGTCGTCTACCGCGCGCTCGACCAATCGCTGGATGTCGAGGTGGCCATCAAGCTGCTGCGGCCTGAACTGGCGCGCCGGCCCGAATCGTTCGAGCGCTTTCGCCAGGAACTGTTGCTGGCGCGGCAAGTGTCGAGTCCGCACGTCGTGCGTATTCACGATATCGCCGAGCACGACGGTCGCTGGTTCATCAGCATGGATTTCATCGACGGCGTTTCGCTAGAGCACCGTCTCGATCGCAGCGGAAAATTGCCGACGGAAGACGTCATCCGCATCACGCACGATCTGCTCGATGGATTGGTCGCCGCGCAGCAACGCGGCGTCGTGCATCGCGATCTGAAGCCGGCGAATATTCTTCTCGACGCGCAAGACCACGCCTACATCACCGATTTCGGCGTTGCCCGGAGCCTTGGCGCCACCGGCATCACGCACAGCGGCGTCATCATCGGCACACCGGAATACCTCTCGCCCGAACAGGCGCGCGGCGAGAATGTCGATGCACGGAGCGATCTTTACGCCGTCGGATTGATTCTCTACGAAATGCTCGCCGGCGAATTGCCGTTCACGTCGGGCACGCCTGCCGAAACGGTGATGCAGCGCATCGTGCGTCAACCGCCTTCATTGTCGAAAGTGCGTCCCGATCTGCCGGGCTGGCTGCATGCATTTTCGGATCGTTTGCTGAAACTCAATCCTACGCACCGATTCGCCTCGGCGCGCGAAGCGTTGCGCGCGCTCGAAACGCGCAAGGTGTCGCGACAACCCATCAATCGTCATGTCTGGTTAGCTGCAGCGTTCTTGATCGTAGCGCTCGCGGGCACGATCGATTGGATCGCGAATCGGCCGCCGGCTTTGCTCAATGCGGTTCCAGCCAATGCATCGACGGCACAGTGGGCAAGTTTGCCCATTGCAGCGAGCAGACCCGAACTTGCCGGTGCCGCGCGTGCCATCGACGAACATCTTAACGCGTGGCTGCGAACCGACAACACCATCGCGGTGATTCCGCGTCGGCGTGTGGAGCAAGCGATCGCTCGCACGGCTCCGGATGCGACCGCGGACTCGCTCGCTCGTTTGGGCCGATCCGTCGCGAATGCGGCCGGCGCCGCGCATTGGTTGCACGGCGATGTGACCACGCAAGGCGACGATCTCGTCTTGCAACTCAGTGTGGATGGCGCCGGTCCAGCATCGGCACTCCTGATCGTTCGCGGACACGACGCACCGTCGTTGTTTGATGCTTATTTGAAACAAGCGTCGGACTACCTCGCTCACGCGGACGTCCATGTCGGCGCGCCGCCGGCGATTGCTTCCGCATCGGTCGACGCGTTAGGTGCGGGACTGATCGCACTCGACAAGAATCGGCCCGCCGACGCGGCCAAAACGCTGGCCGGCATTGTCGAGCACGATCGCGGCAGCGCACTCGTTGCGAGCGCGACGTTACAGGCCGAAGAACAAGCGCACCAGCAACTGCCTGCGCAGAATACACGCGAAGCGATCGTGCCGGAGTTCTCGTCGAACAAGGATCCATTTTCGTCTGAACTGGTTGCGAACGCGCTGTCCGGCAATGGCGATGATGAAAAGGCGGAGCGCGTTCTCGCGCAGGCCATGCAAGCTTATCCGCACGATGCGGCACTGACGCTTGCCTATGCCGATATCTTGCGCCAACGCGGGGCAGGGGAGAAAGCGAGCAATCTTCTGAAGGATTACCTGAAAAACGCGGATGACGACGCACGCGCCTGGTTTCTTTTGGGTCGTATCGCGATCGGGCAGGGAAAGCCGAGCGATGCGGTCGAGCAATACCTGCTGCACGCGCAGACGTTGAACATTCTCGCGCACGACAGCGCCGCCGAAGCGGAGACGCGCAATGCCATCGGCATTGGTTACGAACGTTTGGGCCAACTCGATGCGGCCGCGGAACAATATCAACGCGCCGTCGTGATGCGCGAAAAACTCGACGACAAAGAAGGATTGGCGAAATCGCTGCGCAATCTCGCCATCGTCCAAGCCGAGCAGGGCAAACGCGCGGAGGCCGAACAGACGCTGACGCGCGTCAGCGGACTGCTCGAATCGCTGGGCGATCGCGCGAGCATCGCCGATCTCTACAACGACCGCGGCGTCGTCGCGGAAGAGGCGGGCGATTTCGCCGAAGCGCTGAAGTATTACCGACAAGCATATGCACTGCGGCAGCAACTCGACAATCCGACGGCTATCGCGGAAAGTCTCAACAACATCGGTTTCTGCTCGTACCGCATGGGCGATTTCGACAACGCTTCCGTCTACTGGAAGCAAGCGATGGAACAATACACAAAACTCGACGATCACAACGGCATGTTGCACATCCAGCAAAGCACCGGTTTGCTGGATATCGCGCGCGGCCAATTCGCGCTGGCGCAAAAAGATCTGAGCCAATCGCTCGATTACGCTGAAAATCATCAGCTTCCGGAAGAAGCGGCCGTAGCCAACGTATCGCTGGCCGAATTGAGTTTGCTCGAAGGCCGCTACACCGCTGCCCAAGCATTCGTCGATCAGGCGGCGAAGATTTTCGCGCGCCGCGCGGACGAACGCGGCAACGCGGAAACCGCACTGCTCAAGGCGCGCATCGCCATCGCACTCGGCGACCGCGACGGCTCGCGAAAACTTCTCGACGCAATCGATCAAAAACAATTGAACGATGAGCAGTCTGCCGAGTTCCAGATTGCCGACGCGCAGCAAGCCGCGCTGGCGGACGATAAAAAAACCCGTGCGTCCAAACTCGACGAAGCGGCGAAGAGCGCAGATCGCGCGCACAGCGGGGCGCTCAAAACCCGCGTCGATTTGGAACGCGTCCGCCTTGCGCTTTCGACAAACGACACGTCGCGCGCGGAAACCTTGATGAAGCAGATACGCGAACAAGGTTTGAGTCTCAACGACGTTCCGGTGCGCCTTTCGTGGCTCGAGCTGGAAACGGCGCTCGCGCTGCGCAACGGCAATACCACGGCCGCGGTGGAAAATTATCGTGCTGCGTTGCCGCTCCTGAAAACCGCGGCGACGTATGCGCAAGCAAGCACGCTGCATGGCATGGGCGAGGCGGCGCTCGCGAACGATCCGGCACAGCGCGGCGCCGCACATTCGGCGGCGGTCGCCGAGAACAAGCGATTGATGGACGATGCACCCGCTCAGATGCGCGACTCGCTCAAATCAGAATTGGCGCGGCGCTGGCACGAAGAAAACGGACGCGGCGATGTCATCTGACGCGAACAACGATCGTGCCGAACTGCAAGACAAGCTTGATGACGTGCTTCGTCAGCAGCGCGAGCTTCTCGCGCGCGTCCATAGCGGTCAGACGCATTTCAAGCAATTGGCAAAATCCGTCTGGCAGGTGCAAGAGGAAGAACAGCGGAAAATCGCGCGCGAATTGCACGACGGCATCGGCCAGAATCTCAACGCCATCATCAATCTCATCGATCAAACAAAAATGGCAAACGGAGATTCGAGCGAACTCCTGATAAAAATGCGAACGCTCGCCAAGCAAACGCTGGATGAAACCCGCGCACTGTCGCGCCTGTTGCGGCCGCAGATTCTCGATGATCTCGGTCTGGAACCGGCGCTGCAATGGTTGGCGCGCACGATGGGCGAAGCACACGATTTGAGCGTGTCGTTGGATCTCGTGGCGCCCATGCCGGCTTTCACCGGCGACATCGCCACGTTGATATTTCGCGTCACGCAGGAAGCACTCAACAACGCCGCCAAACACGCACATGCGCAGTCCGCATCGGTGACGTTGCGATGCGAAGGCGAGCGTTTGCATCTGTGCGTGCGAGACGACGGCAAGGGATGCGATGTCGACGCGGCGTTGAACTCAGGCCGTATGCAACAAAGCAGCGGCTTGGGCGGAATGCGTGACCGAGTGCGCTTGTACGACGGCGAGATGCGCATACAATCCGACCCGGGCGCGGGCTTCAATCTCGCGATCGAAATTCCATTGCCGGGCGTCAGGGGCGCTGCCGCATGATTCGGATCTTGTTGGCCGACGATCACACGGTCTTGCGTGAAAGTCTGGCTGTCGTCCTGCGCGGCAGCGGCGATTGCATGGTCGTCGGCGAAGCGGCTGACGGCATTACCGCCATCGAACAGGCATTGGCGCTGCGGCCTGACGTCGCCGTCGTCGACATCTCAATGCCGCGGCTGAGCGGCATTGAAGTCGTCCGCCGTATCACCAGCGAATTGCCGCGCACGCATTGCCTGGTGCTGACGATGCACGAAGAAGAGGAATACGTGCTGCAGATGATCCGCGCCGGCGCGGCGGGTTATCTGCTCAAACACGCCGCGACGAACGAGCTGCTCGGCGCGGTCCGCACTTTGGCTGCCGGCGGCGTGCATTTCGGGCCGTATGCGTCGAAGGTTCTTGCGGCGCAGGTGCAGAATCCGCAACAACCGGTGGACGATCCGTACGGCGCACTGTCGCCGCGCGAGCGCGAAGTGTTGCATCTGGTCGTGGAAGGGCTGACAACCAAAGAGATCGCCAGCAGCTTGTCCATAACCGTCAAGACGGCCGAGAACCACCGATGCCGCGTGCTGGACAAACTCGGTGTCAGGAACAGCGCCGAACTGGTGCGCTATGCGATGCGGCGGCGTTTGGTGGAGTAGAGCTATACCCGAGTTGAAGCTATCCAAAAGTCTTCCATAATTTGACATAATATACAAAGGCAATAGTACATAGCGCGTACGTGCCGTCTTAGGAAACCCTATAGCTCACTGTTTTCCTTTTACCAGCCAATACATTACAATCGTCGGCTGCCTACACTCCTACTCGTAAACGCCGCCATGAAAGTATTGTCATCGCTCAAATCCGCCAAGCAGCGCCATCGCGATTGCAAGATCGTCCGCCGCCGCGGCAAGGTTTTCGTGATCTGCAAGAGCAATCCGCGCTTCAAGGCCCGCCAGCGCTGAGAGTGCCGGTTTCGAGACGCCGTTTACTCGAAACCACATTAAGAAAGCGGCGTAACCGGCCTTTTCGTCGGGCACTGTCATGGAACTCGGCGCGCGAATCTGCTACAACGCTTGCGACCTAGCGGCGAATGCCGCGCGAAGGAGTCTGGTATGAATTCTCGTCTTCTTGCATCCGTCGGGGCCTTACTTTGCGTGGCATCTTTTTCTGCGGCCGCCGACACGCTTCTCGTAGACCGCGTGAAGGCCGAACGTTCCATGTCCGCGCCGCGTCGAGGCATGACGATGTCGCAGGTCGAGCATCAATACGGCACACCGTCCGAGAAATTGTCGCCCGCCGGCGGCGATGCGCCGCTTCACCCGACGATCAACCGATGGGTGTATCCGAGCTACATCGTGTATTTCGAGCGCGAACATGTGATCAACAGCGTCGCGCAACGCGCCACGCCCAATGAGATCGGCCCGAAGGGCGCCGTTCAGCAGCGATAACCATGTCCAATGCTTTCCGCCTGCCCGCGGAATGGGAACCGCAGGCAGGCGTGCTGCTCGCCTGGCCGCACGCTGAAACCGATTGGGCCGAGCGTCTTGCCGATGTCGAAAGCACCTGCGTCGCCATGGTCGCGGCGATCACGCGGCACGAACGCGCTGTCATTTGCGTTGCGAATGCCGCATTGCACGCGCATGTCGACGCGTTGCTCGCACAGTCGACGGCGAACAGAAACCGGTGCGAGTTCATCGAAATCGAATACGACGACACGTGGCTGCGCGATTCCGGTCCGTTAACGTTGCGCGGTGCCACTTCGTTTCGATTATTGGATTTCAAATTCACCGGTTGGGGCGGCAAGTTCGTGGCGAGCCAAGACGATCGATTGGTTGAAGGTCTGGCTGCCCGCGAGATTTTTCGTCACGCCGAACATCGCCGCGTCGATTGGGCGTTGGAAGGCGGCGCGATCGAATCCGACGGCAACGGCACCCTGTTGACGACATGGCGCTGCATGCATCAGCGCCATCCCGAATTGAGCCGCGAGCAGATGACTCGCACGCTTGCTGAAAAATTCTGCGCCGGTCGCGTACTGTGGCTCGAGCGCGGCTATCTGCAAGGCGATGACACCGACGCGCATATCGACACGCTCGCGCGCTTCGCGCCTAATGACGCGATCGTGTTTCAGAATTGCGACGACACGACCGACGCGCACTTCGATGAATTGTCGGCGATGCGTGACGAATTGTCGGCGTTGCGTACCATCGACGGCCGTCCTTATGCGCTGCATCCCCTGCCCTGGGCTCGTCCGATTCACGACGGCGACCGGCGCCTCGCCGCGTCCTATGCGAACTATTTGATCATCAACGATGCGGTGTTGGTGCCATCGTATGACGACGTGGCCGATGCCGTCGCAGCGGACATCATCGGACGTGCACATCCCGGCCGCGAAGTGATTGCGGTACCCTGCCGCTCCCTTATTTGGCAAAACGGCAGCTTGCATTGCATGACGATGCAGTTGCCGGAAGGAAGCCTGGTATGAGCAACACAGTGCGCGTGGCGCTGCTGCAGGAAAAAAATCGCGGCGGACCGAAGGAAAATCTCAATGCCGTCGAAGCGGGATTGCGCGACGCCGCCGCGCGCGGCGCCAAGCTCGTGCTGCTGCAGGAACTGCACAACGGCCCCTATTTTTGTCAGCACGAAAGCACGCAGGAATTCGATCGTGCCGAATCGATTCCCGGACCGTCGACGCAACGCATCGGTGCACTCGCGGCCGAATTGAAACTGGTGATCGTCGCGTCGTTGTTCGAACGGCGCGCGGCAGGCATCTATCACAACACGGCCGTCGTGTTCGACTGTAAAAATGAAATTTGCGGCAAATACCGCAAAATGCACATTCCGGACGATCCGGCGTACTACGAGAAGTTTTATTTCACGCCGGGCGATCTCGGTTTCGAACCGGTGCAGACATCCGTCGGCAAGCTCGGCGTCCTCGTGTGCTGGGATCAATGGTATCCGGAAGCGGCACGGATGATGGCGCTCGCCGGTGCCGAATTTTTGCTTTATCCGACGGCTATCGGTTGGGATCCCAGCGACGACGACGCGGAGAAAAATCGTCAACGCGACGCATGGATCACCGTGCAGCGCGGGCACGCCGTCGCGAATGGGTTGCCGCTGCTCGCCTGCAACCGCACCGGATTCGAGCCGGCGCCCGACGGCGGACGCGGCATTCAATTCTGGGGATCGAGTTTCGTCGCCGGGCCGCAAGGGGAAATTCTCGCGCAAGCATCGGCGGATGCGCGCGAGTTGCTCATCGTAGACGTCGACAAGGCGCGCAGCGAATCCGTGCGCCGCATCTGGCCTTTCCTCCGCGATCGGCGCGTCGACGCCTATCAGGATTTACTGAAACGTTATCGCGACTGACAGTCGATGGAAAATACCGCAATCGAAATTTTACCTGAACCCATTTCGTCCGACGTGTTCGACAAGCAGCCGATCGCGCGCGTCATGCGCGATGGTGTCGAGTTCACGTTGCTCGGAACCGCGCACGTTTCGCGGGCGAGTGTCGCCGCAGTCCAGCATCTCGTCGGCACCGAGAAATTCGATGCGATCGCCATCGAATTGTGCGAGACACGGTTCCGTTCGCTGCGCGATCGCGAAGGATGGCGCAATCTCGATTTGTGGCAGGTGATTCGCGAAGGCAAAGCGGGCATGGTCGCGGCGAACCTCGCGTTATCCGCGTATCAGCGGCGACTCGCCGAACAGTTCGGCATCGAGCCGGGTGCTGAAATGAAAACGGCGGCCGATCTTGCCGATCAACACAACACGCCGTTGTGGCTCGTCGATCGCGAGATCAGCGTCACGTTAAAGCGCGCGTATCGCAGCGTGCGTTGGACCGATCGCATGGCCATCGTATCCGGTTTGATTGCGAGTCTGTTCGAACGCGGCAACGTGTCTGAAGAGGAAATCGAAAAACTCAAGGAAGGCGACATTCTGCAAAGCGCTTTCAGCGAATTCGCCAAGCAATCAGAACCGCTCTTTCGCAGCCTGATTTCCGAGCGCGATTCGTTCATGGCGGCGCGGCTGCGCGAAGAATCCGCAGGCAAACCCATGCATCGTGTGCTTGTCGTGCTCGGCGCCGGACATCTCGCCGGCATCGAACGCGAGCTGACGTCACAGCAAACTGCGCCGGCCGATCTGCTCGCGAGTCTCAAAACGACACCGCCGCCGGCGCGCTGGCCGAAGTGGCTGGCGTTGGGAATTCTCGCGGTAATTATCGCGGCGATCGCCTACTCGTTCAGCCGCGGCACGCAACTGGGCGCCGTGGCGATTCGCGATTGGATTTTGTTCACCGGTTGTTTCGCGGCAGCGGGAGCCGCGCTCGGCGGTGGACATATTCTTAGCGTGCTTACGGCTTTCGTCGTCGCGCCGCTAAAACCGTTTCGCCCTATCGTCCCTTCCGGCGCGTTCAGCGCGGGCATGGAAATCTGGTTGCGTCGTCCGCGCGTCGCCGACTTCGAAGCATTGCGCGACGACGTGCTCGACTGGCGCGGCTGGTGGCGGAATCGCGTGTCGCGCACGCTGCTCGTCTTCATGCTGACGAATTTCGGGATGATGATCGGCGAATATTTCGCGGGAATCCGCATTCTGCATCGGTTGTTGTGACATGAAACTCGCCAAACTGTTGTTCAAACCCAAGTGGCAGGAAAAGAACACCGAGGTTCGCCGCATTGCGGTGGCGACGGAGAACGATCCGGATTTGATCGCCGCTCTGCCCGAATTGTTGCGCAGCGACCCGGACGCCTCGGTTCGATTGGCCGCATTGAAACGTCTGGACGACTACGAATTCTGGCGCGAGCGTTCCACCAATGACGC
>DATAVJ010000093.1:0-25848 GCA_036267795.1 Rudaea sp. | reverse complement strand
CGGATCATCGGCATGTGCGTCGGGATGACGACGACTTCCAGACCGTAGATCTGCTGGAACTCGTAGGCTTCCGTGTCGGCCGTACCGGTCATGCCGGCCAGCTTTTTGTACATGCGGAAATAGTTCTGGAACGTGATCGATGCGAGCGTTTGATTTTCGCGCTGGATCGGAACGCCTTCCTTCGCTTCGACGGCTTGATGCAAACCGTCGGACCAGCGACGGCCTTGCAGCGTACGGCCCGTGAATTCATCGACGATGATCACTTCTCCGTCGCGCACGATGTATTCCTGATCGCGCCGATACAACGTGTTCGCGCGCAATGCGGCGTTGAGATGATGAACCACGGCAAGGTGCTTGGCGTCGTACAGGCTTTCGTCTTCTCCCACGATGCCGTCGGCGCGCAGCACTTGCTCGGCGTGTTCCATGCCTTCTTCGGACAGGTGGACCTGCTTTTGTTTTTCGTCGACGAAATAGTCGCCGGCGCTGTCTTCTTTTTCCTGACGCGTCAGTTTCGGAACGATGCGATTGACGCGCACGTAAAGCTGCGGCGAATCGTCGGATGGTCCGGAAATGATGAGCGGCGTGCGTGCTTCGTCGATCAGGATGGAATCGACTTCGTCGACGATGGCGTAATTCAATCCGCGCTGATAACGCTGTTCGGCGGAGAGCGCCATGTTGTCGCGCAGATAGTCGAACCCGAACTCGTTGTTGGTGCCGTACGTGATGTCGGCGGAATACGCATCGCGTTTGGTGGCGTAGTCCATGCCCGGGAAAACGACGCCGACCCGCATGCCGAGGAAGCTGTAGATCTTGCCCATCCACGCCGAGTCCCGCTTGGCGAGATAGTCGTTGACGGTAACGACGTGCACACCCTTGCCGGACAGCGCGTTGAGATAAACGGGCAAGGTTGCGACGAGCGTCTTGCCTTCACCCGTGCGCATCTCGGCGATCTTGCCCATGTGCAACACCATGCCGCCGATCATCTGCACGTCGTAATGACGCAAGCCGATCACGCGGCGGCTCGCTTCGCGCACCACGGCGAAGGCTTCCGGCAGCAGCGAATCGAGCGATTCGCCATCGACGAACCGTTTTTTGAATTCATCGGTCTTGCCGCGCAATTCATCGTCGGAAAGCGTCTTCAGGCCGGGTTCGAGGGCACTGATCTTCGCCACATTTTTGTTCATCTGGCGCAACAGCCGTTCGTTGCGGCTGCCGAAAATGCCCGTCAAAAGTCGATTGAACATGAGTCAAGAATTCGCAAGAAAAGGGATTGTGCCGCGCGGCCATCGCCGAGACGGCCTAAGCGCGAAGCGCCGAACGATCGGCGACCCGCGATTATAGCCGCTATCAACATCCGCTATTAATAAGACGGCAAAGCCGCCTTGCGGCGGCTCGCGGCATTATATGTGGGATGGGGTCGCCCGCTTTTAGTTCAAGCTTTCTTCACGACCGTGTTGACGTACGTGAGCGGGTTGACGGCGCGGCCATTGAGCCAGACTTCAAAGTGGCAGTGGGGTCCGGTGGCGCGGCCCGTCTGGCCCACGCGCGCGATTACCTGGCCGGCGTGCACCCGTTCGCCGACATGGGCGATATTTTTCTGATTGTGTGCGTAACGCGTCATGTAACCGTTGCCGTGATCGATTTCGATCACGTTGCCGTAACCCGGCCGCTCGCCGTTCCACGTAACCACGCCTGCGGCGACGGCTTTGATTTCCGTGCCGGCGGCCGCATCGAAATCCAAGCCGAGATGATGTTCGACCGAACCGTTGATGGGATCGGTGCGCTCGCCGTATCCCGATCCGATATAGCCTTCGCTGACAGGGTAGCCGCTCGGACGCAGCGAATTGTCGACGCGGCGATCGAGAAGCATATCCTCGAGCACGGTCAGCTGTGTTTCTTCCGTGTCGAGCTGCGTGCGCACCTTCGCGATCTCGCCGCCGACATCGAAGCCGGCCGCATGGGGCGCAGCGTTGGGATCTTCCGGACCGCCCATGGCCGGCGGCTGCGTGAAATCGAATTCGCCGTCATCGAGTTTGCCGACGGTGGCCAGACGCTGCCCGAGCGCGTTCAAGCGCAATGCCTGCGCCTGCACTTCGCCGAGCTGCACGGCGAGCGCATCGACATTGCGCCGCGATGACGCTTCCAGCTGCTGCAGACCCGTGCGCTGCGCCGCGATCTGCGTGCGCAACTTCTGGACTTCCTGCACACTGCGATCAAGAGGGTTGGCGAACAATAAAGCGCCCGCGAAACCGGCTCCCGCGACGAGCGCGATAAAAATAGTGGCGGCGCACGCCAGCTTGGTGCGCATGCGCCAGCAATCGAGATTGACGGATGTAGGTGTGGCGTGAGGTTTTGCGACGATAATGATGTTCATGCCGCGCGCTCTGATGGTTGAGTACCCATGCAGTCGACACGTCCACGCCCCACCCGACCCCGCACTTCCAAATCGATTGGAGAGTGCTCCCCTGTCGCCGCGCTCGCCCAACGGGCACGCGCATTGGATGCATTGGACAGACAACTACGCCAGCCGTTGCCGGAACCGTTACGTCGCCAGGTTCGACTGGCGGATATCAGTGCCGATCGGCTCGTCTTTCTGGCAAGTTCGTCGGTATGGGCCAGCAAGCTCCGCTTTTTTCAAACAGCGATACTCGCCAACGCCCGGCAGGTGTCAGGACTGCCGACCGCCAAATTTACCGTGAAAGTGGCACCCCTGCCCCCCGTTCCCCCGGAGCAGATCAGGCGTGGACCTCTTTCCAAAATCGCTGCGGACCATCTCAAAACCGCAGCTCGCTCCGTCGCCGACCCTGAACTTCAGGCCGTGTATCTCCGCTTGGCGTCCCTCGCCGAAGATTCTTCCCCTCCCGGTCGCAAATGATGCGCCGGATTGATTTTTATCAGCGCCAGCCGCCACGAACCGTGACGGCGGTTCCGAATTTTCCTTAAACCGCTTGCGCGGGGTGTGCGTAGGAAATCGGCGCTTTGGCCGGATCCTTGTAGCTCACCTCTTCCCATGCGGTTTTGTCCGCGATCAGCGTGCTCAATAATTTATTGTTGAGCTCGTGACCGGACTTGTGTCCGTAGAACGCGCCGATGAGGCTGTGTCCCAGCAGATACAGGTCGCCGATCGCATCGAGGATCTTGTGCTTGACGAATTCGTCCTCGTAACGAAGGCCATCTTCATTCAATACGCGATAGTCGTCGAGGACGATCGCGTTATCCATCGAGCCGCCGAGTGCCAGGTTTTTCTCGCGCAGCATTTCGATATCGCGCATGAACCCGAAGGTGCGCGCGCGGCTGACTTCCTTGACGAATGAAGTGGTCGAAAAATCGATTTCCGCGCTCGACGAACGGCGCGTGAAGATCGGATGGTTGAAGTCGATGGAGAAGCCGACCTTGAAACCGTCGAACGGTTCGAAGCGGGCCCACTTGTCGCCGTCGCGGACGGTGACCGATTTCTTGATGCGAACGAAACGCTTCGCGGCGTTCTGTTCTTCGATGCCGGCCGATTGCAGCAGGAACACGAAAGGTCCCGCGCTGCCGTCCATGATCGGCACTTCCGGCGCAGACAAATCGACATACGCGTTGTCGATTCCTAAACCGGCCAGTGCGGAAAGCAGATGCTCGATCGTCGCAATGCGGACATTGCCTTTGACGAGCGTAGTGGAGAGCCGCGTGTCGCCGACGTTCTCGGGACAGGAGCGAATGTCGACGGGCGGATTTACATCGACGCGGCGAAAAACGATGCCGGTATCGACCGCTGCGGGACGCAGCGTCATGTAAACCTTTTCACCTGTGTGCAGGCCGACGCCCGTCGCGCGAATGACGTTCTTCAGAGTACGTTGCTTGATCATTTTCTTATATTTCCCCCGGGGGCAGGAGATTGCAAAGCGCGGCGAATGCTAACACAGGGTAAACACCCAGAAAAGTAAACCGGTGTAATTTCCCCACATCTGTGGCAATTATACAACATAAGCGGCGCCAAACGAAAAGGCGACGGCTGATTAACGAACAGCCGCCGCCCGGCTCAAATTCGCGCGGCTACGCCGCCGCGCGGGGACTAACTACTTTCTTCCTCTTTCTATTTTTTCAACAATTACTTTAGTCGGCCTGTCGGCGCAAAAACGCCGGGATGTCCAGATAGTCGATCTGCGGTTCGACCGCGACAGGTTTCGCCTTCGTGGCTTCCGCGACCGCGCGCGCGGCCGGATTGCGCGATGGCTGGATGTAGTCCGCCGGCATGTCGTCCGTACCCGTGCGCGCGACGATGCGCGGACGATTCACCGTCGCCATCGCCAGTTCTTCGCGGCGCATCGGCTGCCGGATCGCATTGCGGTTCAAGCCTGTCGCCACGACCGTCACGCGGACGTCGTCCTGCAGTTCCGGGTCGAGCGCCGTGCCGACGACCACCGTCGCGTCTTCCGACGCAAATTGATGGATCACCTGGCCGATTTCGTCGAATTCGCGCATGGTCAGGTTCGGACCTGCCGTCACGTTCACCAAAATGCCGCAGGCGCCGGACAGATTCACATCCTCCAGCAGCGGATTGTTGATGGCTGCTTCCGCCGCCGCGACGGCACGGTCATCGCCGCGTGCGTGGCCGGTACCCATCATTGCCATGCCCATTTCGCTCATGACGGTGCGCACATCGGCAAAGTCCACGTTGATCAGGCCGGGTCGGGTAATCAAGTCAGCGATTCCCTGCACCGCGCCGAGCAACACATCGTTGGCCGCCTTGAAGGCGCTGAGCAGCGTCACTTCGCGACCGAGCACCGTGAGCAATTTCTCGTTCGGCACGGTGATCAGGGAATCGACATGCTGCGTCAAATCCTCGATGCCCTTCAACGCGACCTGCATGCGGCGGCGACCTTCGAACGGAAACGGCTTGGTCACGATGGCGACCGTGAGAATGCCCATTTCCTTCGCAAGCTGCGCGACAACGGGCGCCGCGCCCGTTCCCGTGCCGCCGCCCATGCCGCACGTGATGAACGCCATGTCGGCGCCGCGCAGCATTTCCACGATCCGCTCGCGGTCTTCCAGCGCTGCCTGACGGCCGACTTCCGGATTCGCACCCGCGCCCAGGCCCTTCGTCACGTTCGTACCCAGTTGCAGCGTCAGTTTCGCGCCGCTGTTTTTCAATGCCTGCGCATCCGTGTTCGCACAGATGAAATCGACACCGTCGACATTCGAATGCACCATGTGCGCGACCGCATTGCCGCCGCCGCCGCCCACGCCGATGACCTTGATCACCGCATTCGGAGAGAGTTTTTCTACGAGTTCAAACATTGCCAACCTCCACTAGATAGTCCCGATAGTTATGTGATCGCCGGCGCGATCCTGCGTCGTCGATAGCGATGGACCGGCGTAGGTCCGTCGTCTTGCCCGTTGCCGGACGTGGATCCGTTTCGGATCCGCCGCGCCTCCGTGCGCGCTTCACTCCCTCTTCCCCGCGAGCGGGGGAAAGGGCTTAAAACTCACCTTTGAACCAATGCATCACGCGCTCCCACGCATTGCCGACGCCGATTCCCGGCGCGGCCACGGGGCCTCGCGTGTTTTCTTGTTTGCTGCCATAAAGAAGGAGTCCGACGCCCGTCGCGTGGATCGGATTGCTGACCACGTCGGAAAGCCCCACCACGTGCTGCGGCAGACCCACGCGCACCGGCAAGTGGAAAACTTCTTCGGCGAGCTCGACGACGCCTTCCATCTTCGATGCCCCGCCCGTCAGCACGATGCCCGCCGCGACGAGGCTTTCGTACCCCGAACGCCGCAATTCCGCCTGCACCATGCCGAACAATTCTTCGTAGCGCGGCTGCACCCATTCGGCCAGCGTCTGGCGCGCGAGGCGGCGCGGCGGGCGATCGCCCACGCTCGGTACCTGAATCGTTTCTTCCGCGTGCGCGAGTTGCGCCAGCGCGCATGCATACTTCACCTTGATTTCTTCGGCGTGCGCCGTCGGTGTGCGGAAGCCTTGCGCAATGTCGTTCGTCACCTGATCGCCGCCGATCGGAAGCGACGCGGTGTGACGGATCGCGCCCATCGTGAAGATCGCGATGTCGGTCGTGCCCGCGCCGATGTCGACCAGGCACACACCCAGTTCGCGTTCGTCCTGCACGAGGATCGCCTTTGCCGACCCGATCGCAGCCGGAATGAGGTCGTCGACCTGCAAACCGCAACGATTGACGCACTTCGTGATGTTCTGTGCCGCGCTCACCGCACCCGACACGATGTGCACATTCGATTCGAGACGCACGCCGCTCATGCCGATCGGATGACGAATGTCTTCCTGCCCGTCGATGATGTATTCCTGCGGCTCTTTGTAGAGCACGCGCTGATCCGCCGGAATCGCGACGGCACACGCCGCGTCCAGAACATGATCCACATCGCCGGCCGTAACCTCCCGATCGCGAATCGGCGCCGTGCCGTGCGAGTTGCGTCCGGAAATATGGCTGCCGGAAATGCCGGCATATACGGAGCGGATTTCGCAACCCGCCATCAATTCGGCTTCCTCGATCGCACGCTGGATCGATTGCACCGTCGATTCGATATCGACCACGACGCCGCGTTTCAAGCCATGCGATGCATGCGATCCGATGCCGATGATTTCGACGGGTTCGCCGGGCGCGTATTCGCCCACGATCGCCACGACTTTCGACGTGCCGATGTCGAGTCCCACGATCAACGATTTGTCGCCGCCCTTGGGCTTGGTCATGTGTGCGTCTCGGCAGCCGCACGCGCGGCGGCGGGTTTGTCGTTGGAGGAAGAAGGAGTGGCCGGCGCGACCCACGCGATCGCGAACCCGTTCGTGTAGCGAAGATCCGCGTGTTGAAATCCACTCGAGCGATTCGCGCCGATCTGCGGATAGACGGCCAAAAAACGTTGCAGGCGATGAGCGACGTCGTCGTGGCCGAGCATGATTTGCGCGCCGCCGGACAGCGTCAACGTCCAGCTGCCGCGGCCGCTCAAGTTCACGCCGGTCAGCACCATGCCGCTGCCCGCCAGCGTTTTTTGCGTCGCGGTATAAAAATCCACAACGTCCGACAGCCGATCGTCCGGCCCATCGAATTGCGGCAGACCTTGCACGTCTTCGCTGCCCGGCACGCTGAACAGCGTGCCATCGCGGCCGATCAAGCGCTGCTCGCCCCAGCGCGCGAACGGCTGACGTTCGCGAATGCGCAGCACGAGCGTATCCGGCCACTGCTTGCGCGCCTCGACCGCCTCCACCCACGGCAACGCGGCGACCGCGGAGCGCACGCTTTCGAGATTCAGCGCAAAAAATCCGGTGCCCAGATGCGTCGCCGCCGCCGCACGAATCTGCTCGGCGCTGACATGGTTGTACTCGGCTTCGACCTGCAGATATTTCACCGGCCAGCGATCCGTCGCAAACCATCCGTTGAGAATGCCGATCACCGGCAACGCAACGAGCACGAGTGCGATCGTCCACGCCAAAAGTTTGAGCAGCACGCGATTGTTCATGCGCGCGCCTCCGCATCGTCGACGCTGGTTTCGAGAATGCGCCAACACAATTCATCGAAGTCGATTCCGACGACGGCTGCGGCCTTCGGCACCAGCGAATGGCTCGTCATGCCCGGTGTGGTGTTCGCTTCCAGCAGCAGAAACTTTCCGTCGCGATCACGCATCAGATCGACGCGTCCCCAACCCGAACAGCCGGCGGCGTTGAACGCACGCAGCGCGAGAATCTGAATTTCTTCTTCGCCCGGCTCATCCAATCCGGGACAGATATATTTCGTGTCGTCCGACACGTACTTCGCGTGGTAGTCGTAAAACTCCGTCGCGGGAACGATCTTGATCGACGGCAACGCCGCGCCGCCGAGAATGCTGACGGTGTATTCGTCGCCTTCGATCAATTGCTCGATCACCAATTCGCCGTCGTAACGCGCGGCGAGCGTGATCGCGTCGTGGATGTCCTGTTCCTTGCGCACGCGCGTGATGCCGACGCTCGAACCTTCATGCGACGGCTTCACGACGACCGGCAATTCCAGATCCGAAATCGCCGCGGCGATGTCGCCGCCGTTCGCGAATCGGACATAGCGTGGTGTCGGCAGCCCGAGCGATTCCCATACCTGCTTCGTGCGTATCTTATCCATGCTCAGCGCCGACCCAAGCACGTTCGATCCGGTGTACGGTACGCCGAGCGATTGCAGCGCGCCTTGCAACACGCCGTCTTCGCCGCCGCGGCCGTGCAGGATGTTGAACACGCGTGCGAAGTGACCCGCGCGCAACGCATCGAGCAGCGCAGGGATTCCGTCGATGCCGTGCGCGTCGACGCCGCGGCGCTTCAACGCATCGAGCACGTTGCGGCCCGAGTTGAGGGACACTTCGCGCTCCGCGGAATTGCCGCCCATCACCACAGCGACACGACCGAATTGCTTGGCATCTGCGATGCGCGTCATGACGCTTTCACCTCGCCTGCCAGCGCGATTTCATTTGCCGTCGCCCCGATATCGCCTGCGCCCATGACCAGCAATAAATCGCCGTCTTCGAGAAGCGCCGGCAACGCGCCGCGCAATTCGCGAGGATGGTCGATCAGCACCGGATCGACTTTTCCGCGAGCGCGCACGGCACGCGCGAGCGCGCGGCCGTCCGCGCCTGCGATCGGCGTTTCGCCGGCGGGATAAACGTCGGTCAGCACGAGCACGTCGACGTCCGACAATACGTTCGCGAAGTCATCCAGCAAATCGCGCGTGCGGGTGTAGCGATGCGGCTGGAATGCGACGACCAAACGGCGATCCGGCCAACCGCCGCGCGCAGCCGCGAACACCGCGCCGAGTTCGCGCGGATGATGACCATAGTCGTCGACGAGCAATGCCTTGCCGTGTTCGAGCGCCAGTTCGCCGCGCACTTGGAACCGGCGGCCGACGCCCTGGAATTCCCCCAACGCATGGGCGATCGCTGCGCTGTCGACGCCGAGATGCCAGCCGACCGCCGCCGCCGCGAGCGCGTTCTGCACGTTATGCAATCCCGGCAGATTCAAGGTCACCGCGACTGCGTTTTCGACACCGGGCAGATGCAGCGAAAAATGCATGCGAGCGCCGTCCTGACGAACATCGCTCGCGCACACGTCGGCGTTTTTTTCGATTGCGTAAGTAATGGTGCGGCGCGCGGTGCTTTCGGCGAGTTCGGCAACGTCCTCGTCATCCACGCAGACGACAGCAATGCCGTAAAAAGGCAAACGATGCAGAAAATCCGCGAAGGCTTTTTTGACTTGCGCGTAATCGCCGCCGTAATTCTCCAGATGATCCGCATCGATATTCGTGACGATGGCGATCACCGGATTGAGCAGTAGAAACGAACCGTCGGACTCGTCCGCTTCGGCAACGAGATATTCCCCCGTGCCGAGCCGCGCATGTGTGCCCGCGGCGAGCAACTGGCCGCCGATGACGAACGTCGGATCGAGCCCGCCTTCCGCGAGCACACTGGCGAGAAGGCTCGTCGTCGTCGTCTTGCCGTGCGTTCCCGCAACGGCTATGCCGCGCCGAAACCGCATCAGCTCGCCGAGCATTTCCGCGCGCGGCACGATGGGGATGCGCCGCTCGCGCGCTGCGAGCAGCTCCGCGTTGTCGGGTTTGATCGCACTGGAAACGACGATCACGTCCACATCCGCCACATTTGCCGCATTGTGACCTTTGTGGATTTTTATACCGAGGTCGTGCAGACGCCGCGTGACCGTCGAATCGGCTTTGTCGGATCCGGAAACGGTGTAGCCGAGATTCTTCAACACCTCGGCGATGCCGCTCATGCCCGCGCCGCCGATGCCGATGAAATGCACGCGCCGGAAATCCTGGCGGATCCAGTCGCGCGGTTTCCGATTCTCGATGGGAAGCTGACGCGCGATCATGCGGCAGCCTCGATGCAAGCGTCCGCGATGCGCGCCGCCGCATCCGGCTTTGCGAGCAAGCGTGCGGATTCGGCCATAGCAAGCAATCGCGCACGGCGCTCGGTTTCGTCGCCGGCAAGCAGCGCGTTCAACGCGCCGCCGAGATTCGCGGCGAAGCCATCGCCTTCCGCGACCAGCCGCGCCGCGCCGCACGCGACAAGCGCCCGCGCATTGTGCGTTTGATGATCGTCGACGGCGGCGGGAAACGGCACGAGTATGGCCGGCAATCCGGCTGCGCACAGTTCCGCCAGCGTCAAAGCGCCCGCGCGACAGATGACAACATCGGCCCACGCATAAGCCGCCGCCATGTCGTCGATGAACGCGTCGACTTGCGCATTGACATGCGCGCTCGCATACGTCGCGCGGGTTTTCTCCAAATGCTTCGGTCCGCATTGATGCCGGACCTGCGGGCGTTGCGACACATTCATGCCACTCAGCAGCAGCGGCAATGCCGCGTTGATGCCTTGCGCGCCTTGACTGCCGCCGAGTACGAGTAGCCGCGTCGTACCGGAGCGACCGGCGAAACGTTCTGCGGGTTTCGGCAGCGACGCGATCTCTCGCCGCACCGGATTGCCGACCCACTCCGCATGCGCAATTGCGCCACTGAAACCGCTCAACACTTTTTTCGCGATATGCGACAACGTGCGATTCGTCACGCCGGGCACGCTGTTCTGTTCATGCACGACTAAACCGACGCCCGCGAGCCACGACGCGATACCGCCCGGGCCAGACGCGAATCCGCCCAGCGACAACGCACTGCGCGGCCGCACGCGGCGCATCAACCGCCATGCCGAAATCACGGCGCGCGCAATACGCAACGGCGCGCCGATCAGCGTGCGCCAGCCTTTGCCGCGAATGCCGCCAATGTTCAGCGTTTCGATGGGCAATCCCGCATTCGGTACGAGCCGCGTTTCGAGTCCGCCAATACTTCCGAGCCACAGCACCGGAATATTGCGCGACTGCAATTCCTGCGCGACGGCGATACCGGGGAAAATATGCCCGCCCGTGCCGCCGGCCATGATGAGAATAGGCGCGGTGTTCATGCGCGCACCGCCGTAAATGAAGTTGCGTCGGAGGCCGACGGTTCCTGTACGCGCGTGACTTCGTAACTGATGCGCAGCAGAAAACCGATCGCCGCGCACGTCATCAGCACGCTCGATCCGCCGGAACTGATGAGCGGCAGCGTCAAGCCTTTCGTCGGCAGCACGCCGAGATTGACACCGATCGATACGAGCGTCTGCATGCCGAGCCACAGCGCGATGCCGAAGGCGCAATAACCGGCGAAACGCTGGCCGCGTTCCACCGCTTTCAGGCCGAGCATGAATGCGCGGCCGACGAGCGTGGCAAACAGAAAAAGAACCAAAAGTATACCCGCGAGGCCGAGTTCCTCGGCAATCACGGCCAGGATGAAATCGGTGTGCGCCTCCGGCAGATAGAAAAGCTTCTGCACGCTGCCGCCGAGTCCTACGCCGAACCATTCGCCGCGGCCAATGGCGATGAGCGCTTGTGTCAGTTGAAATCCGTCGTCGAACGGGTGTTCCCACGGATTGAGAAACGACGTGAGACGCTTGACGCGGTAGTCCTGCGTCAGCGCCGCCCAAGCGAGCGCGGGCATCGCGGGAATCGCCAGATAAAACAGGTTGCGCATGCGCGCGCCACCGAGCCACACCATCCCGACCGATACGCCGATCAGCAGCGCGGCGCTGCCGAAATCCGGCTGCGCGAGCAACAGCGCGACGAGCACGATCGCCACGCCGATCGGCTTGACGACACCGAACAATTTTCCTTGCACGCTCGATTCGTGGCGAACTAAATAACTCGCGATGTAGACGATGAACAACAACTTCACCGCTTCGACCGATTGAAAGCCGACGATGCCGAGTCGAATCCATCGCCGTGCGCCGTTGATGCGCATGCCGAGACCGGGCACGAACACGAGCAGCAGCAGGATGATCGAAAACAGCAGCAACGAAAACGCGTGTCGTTCGAACCACGCCAATTCGGTGCGCATCATCACGATGCACAACGCGACGCCGAGTGCGAGAAACACGAGATGCCGGATCAAATAGTAAAACGGACCGACGTGCTGACCGTCCGCGATCGCGATGGAGCTGGACGCCACCATGATCACGCCGAGCGCGGCGAGTCCGCATGCGGCGAGAATCAGACCGAGGTCGTAGCGGCCTTTGGTTTCGTCGAGTCGTTTCGCTTGGGCGTTGAATCCGAACATCAGCGCACCTTCAACGTGGCAAGGCCGATGAGGACGAGCACGACACTGATGATCCAGAACCGCACGATCACGCGCGGCTCCGGCCAGCCTTTCAGTTCGAAGTGATGATGAATCGGCGCCATGCGGAAGATGCGCTTGCCGGTCAGTTTGAAACTCGCGACTTGCAGAATCACCGACGCGGTTTCCATCACGAACACGCCGCCCATGATGAGCAGCACGATTTCCTGTCGCACGATCACCGCAACGCACCCGAGCGCCGCACCGACGGCGAGCGCGCCGACGTCGCCCATGAACACCATCGCCGGATAGGCGTTGAACCATAGAAATCCGAGTCCGGCTCCGGCCAGCGCACCGCAGAAAATGCACAGCTCGCCTGCGCCGGGCACGGCGGGAATCTGCAGGTATGTCGAAAAGATGCTGTTGCCTGCGGCATATGCAAAAACGCCCAGCGCGGAAGCGACGAGCACTGTCGGCATGATGGCGAGACCGTCGAGGCCGTCCGTCAGGTTCACCGCGTTCGAAAATCCGACGACGATGAAGTAGCCGAGAAACACGAACACCGATCCGAGCGGTATCGCGATCTGTTTGAACAGCGGTACGTACAGCGCGATCGACGACGGCGAGGTTTCGCTCATCACGTAGAAAATGCCGATCGATGCGGCGAGACCGCACACTGATTGCCAGAAATATTTCCAGCGCGCGGCGAGACCGCGGCTGTCTTTCAACACGAGTTTTTTGTAGTCGTCGTAAAAACCGATGATGCCGAACGCGAGCAGCACGCCGAGCGTGATCCAGATGTAGCGGTTGTGCAGATCGGTCCACAACAGCGTGGCGACAGCGACGGCGAGAATGATCAGCGCACCGCCCATCGTGGGTGTGCCGGCCTTCGACAGATGCGATTGCGGGCCATCGCTGCGAATCACCTGCCCCGCTTTGACGGCGGCGAGTTTGCGGATCAGGTCCGGCCCGAGCATCAGCGCGACGACAAGCGCGGTGAGCGCGCTCATGATCGTGCGGAACGTGACGTACTGAAACAGGTGAAACGCATTCAGCTGTCCGCGCATCAGTTCGGCGAGTTCAAGCAGCATCGCGCGCGCCTCCCGCTGTTTCGCCTTCGCCGCGCAACGCGTGGACGACGCGCTCCATCGCCGATCCTCGCGAGCCTTTGACGAGCACGCGTACGCCGGGCTTCACGTCGGCAGCCAGTGTCGCAGCGAGCGATCGCTGCGAGTCGAAATGCTGCGCCTTCGCGCCGAACGCTTTCGCCGCAGCGGCGGAAAGATCGCCGACCGTGTACAACTTCGCGATACCGCTGTCGTGCGCGAGTTTTCCGGTGGCCGCGTGAAGTGCATGTGCGTCCGCGCCGAGTTCGCGCATGTCGCCGAGTACGAGCCATGCTTCGCCGGGTTCGGACACCAAGGTGGCAATCGCTGCGGCCGTCGAGCCCGGATTCGCGTTGTAGCTGTCGTCGATCAATGTCCAGCCGCCGGGCATCGCGTAACGTTGCAGGCGCCCTTTCACGGACGGCGCAGATTCGAGTCCGCGTTTGATGAGTTCGATGGAAACGTCGAGCGCAATGGCGCACGCAGCGGCGGCGATCGCGTTCTGTACGTTGTGGCGGCCGTTCAAAGGCAACGCGATTTCGACATGCTCTTTCCGCACCACGAGTTCGAAACGTGTTTCCGTACCGAGGCGGATATTTTCCGCGCGCACGTCGGCGTCACCGCGAACGCCGAAGCGAATCACACGCCGCGTGCCGGCGAGGTTGGTGAAAAACGTCGCGAATGCATCATCGGTGTTGATGACGGCGACGCCTTGCGCCGGCAGCGTCGTATACAAAGCGCCTTTTGTTTCCGCGATGCCTTCGAGGGAGCCCATGCGTTCGAGATGCGCCGGCGCGATATTGTTGGCCAGCCCGATTTCCGGCCGCGCGATCGCCGCGAGGTAGGCGATATCGCCGTGCTTGCCCGCACCCATTTCCAGAACGGCGAATTCCGCGTCCGTCGGCAGGCTGAGCAGCGACATCGGCAGGCCGATTTCGTTGTTGAGATTGCCGGCGTTGACGTGCGTCTTTCCATGCAGCGCAAGAATCGACGCGAGCAACGTTTTCACCGTCGTCTTGCCGTTCGATCCGGTGATGCCGATCACGCGCGCGCGGCGTTGCGCGCGAATCGCACTGGCCAGATCGCCGAGTGCCATCGTCGTATCCATCACGACGACGTGAGGAATGTCGACGTCCACCGGACGCGCGACGAGTGCGGCGGCGGCTCCTACGCGTTTCGCCGTGGCGACGAAATCGTGTGCATCGAAATTCTCGCCTCTGAGCGCAACGAACAATCCACCTGCGACCGGTGCGCGCGTGTCGGCGAATACGCCATGTACGCCGACGTTCGCGCCGTGCACGCTGCCGCGCGTCCACAACGCCACGTCGGAGAGTTGCAGGCTCAGCATGGCCGCGACTCCAACGCATCGCGCGCAACGACGGCGTCGTCGAAAACGTGCTTGACACCGCCGATTTCCTGATATGGCTCGTGACCTTTGCCGGCGATGAGAACGACGTCGCCGCTTCGCGCTTCGCAGACGGCGGCGCGGATCGCGGCGTTGCGGTCGCGCATCACGCGCGCGCGATCGCGCTGATGAAGTCCGGCGAGAATCTGAGCGACGATCTGATCGCCGTTCTCGCCACGCGGGTTGTCGTCGGTGACGATGAGGCGATCCGCGAGTTTCTCGGCGATTGCGCCCATCTGCGGACGTTTGCCCTGATCGCGCTCCCCGCCCGCGCCGAAGACGCAAATCAAGTCGCCGCCGGTGTGCGCGCGCAGGCTGGTCAGTGCTTGTTCGAGCGCGTCCGGCGTGTGCGCGTAGTCGACAACGACGAGCGGCGCATCGCCGCCGCCGAGACGGTTCATGCGTCCGGCGACGGGTTTCAATTGCGCTAACGCAGTCTGGATTTGTGCAAATGTATACCCGAGCGCGCCGAGGCATCCGGCTACGGCGAGCAGGTTGTAGACGTTGAAACGGCCGAGCAAGGGCGAATCGATTTGACCGACGCCCCACGGTGTTTCGATGGCGAACGAAAGTCCTTCGTCGCTCGTGCGAATGCTGTCCGCGCGCACGTCGGCAGCGCTCTCGATGGCGTACGTGATGCGTTGCGTGCCGCTGCGCAGGCCGGACGCCAATTCACGTCCGAACGCGTCATCGATGTTGATCACGGCGGCGCGCAGATCCGGCCATGCGAACAGTTTCTGCTTCGCCGCGCCGTAGTTCTCCATCGTGCCGTGGTAGTCGAGATGATCGCGCGTGAGGTTGGTGAAGACGGCGACATCGAACTCGACGGCATCGACGCGGCCTTGGTCCAGCGCGTGCGAGGACACTTCCATCGCGACATGCGTGGCGCCGGCGTCACGGAATTCGGCGAGCAAACCCTGCACGCTGATCACGTCGGGTGTCGTGCGCACACCTTCCTTGATCGCGCCGACAAGCCCGGCGCCCAGCGTTCCGATCGTCGCGGCGCGTACGCCGAGACTTTCCAGAGCTGCGGAGAGCAGTTGCACGATCGACGTCTTGCCGTTCGTGCCGGTGACGCCGATCATTTTCAGTTGGACGGATGGACGTCCGAAAAACCGCGCGGCAATCTCGCCGAGACGTTCACGCAGACGATCGACGGCGACAATGTTCGAATCGTGCGTTTCCAAAACGGCGGGCGGCGGTGCTTCAGTCAATACTATCGAAGCACCGCGCGCCAACGCCGACGGGGCAAACGTGATTCCGTGCGATGCCGCGCCTTGCAGCGCGACGAAGACACCGCCGGACTTGATCTGTCGAGAATCGAGCGTGAGGCCGTTTACTATGACGTCGCGAGCGGGATCGATCGTTGCGATTCCTGCGAGAAGATCGGACAGGCGCGCGCTCACGGCACTTCCTCCGCGGCATCGTCCGTCGCGGCCGCGGACGGAATCGGCGCGGCGGGTCCGCCCGCATACCAGCGCTGCACGTTGTCGGGCGCCACATCGAGAATGCGAAGCGCGCCATCCATCACCTTGGAGAAGACGGGAGCGGACACGGCGCCGCCGAAGTAGCCGCCTTGCGCATCGTGAATCACGACCACGCCGACCAGCCGCGGCGCACTCGCCGGGACGAAACCGACGAACGTGGAGACATATTTGTTCTGATAACTTCCTGCATGCGCCATGCGCGCGGTACCGGTTTTTCCGGCGACCAGATAATTGGCGACGACTGCTTGCGGATATGCGGTGCCGCCGGGCTGCACCACCGTTTCCAACATTCCCACGACGGTGTGCGCAATTTCTGGATCGATTATGGCGTTATCGGGATTGCGTGCGCCCTTCACGAACGTTGGCGCCCGCAGGCGGCCGTCGTTGGCGAGCGCGGCGTAGCCCTGCGCAAGCTGCAGCGGCGTCACGTTGAGGCCGTAGCCGTACGAAATCGTCGCCTTTTCAACGGGGCCCCACGCCGTCACGACAGGCAGAAGACCCGACGATTCGCCGGGGAATCCGCTGCCTGTCGATTCACCGAAACCGAATCGTTTGAACATGTCGTACAGACTGTCGCGCGACAACGTCTCGGCGATCTTCGCCGCACCGATGTTGCTCGACTTGGTGATGACGCCGGTCAGATCCAGAAGACCGTGATTCTTCACGTCATGGATCGTCCAGGTGCCGATCTGGTAGTAACCGGGATTGGTGTCGACGTGCGACTTCAAGGTCCACTTGCCGCTTTCGAGCGCGGTGGCCATGGTGAACGCCTTCATCGTCGAACCGGGCTCGACGACGTCCGTCATCGCGCGATTGCGCCGGTATGAAAGATCGGCGTTGCCGCGCGCGTTCGGATTGAACGACGGCTGGTTCACCATCGCGAGAATTTCGCCGGACTGCACGTCGAGCACGACGATCGAGCCCGACATCGCGTGGTGTTCGATGATCGCGCCCTTCAATTCGCGGTACGCCATGTACTGGATGCGGCGGTCGATGGACAGCGTGAGATCGCGGCCCGGTTTCGGATCGCGCAGCAGTTCGACGTCTTCGACGGTGTGGCCTTTGTTGTCGCGGATCACGTGTTCGGCGCCCGGCGTGCCGGCGAGCCAGTCGTCGAACGCAAGCTCCAATCCTTCCTGGCCGCGATCGTCGACGTTCGTCACGCCGAGAATGTGCGCGAGCACTTCGCCGCTCGGGTAATAGCGCTTGTATTCGCGCTGCGCGGACACACCGACGATGCCGAGCTTGGTGATGACGTCGGCGTCGTCGGGATTCAATTGACGCTTGAGGTAGACGAATTCCTTGTCCTGATGCTGTTCGAGTTTCTGCTGAAGTGCGGCGGCATCGACGCCTAGCGCGGCCGCGAGCACGGGTAAACGATCCGACTGTTCGAGCAGTTGCTGCGGATTGGCCCAGATCGATTCGACCGGCGTCGACACGGCGAGCGGTTCGCCGTTGCGGTCGAAGATCGTGCCGCGCGAAACCGGGATCGGCATTTCGCGCAGGAAACGCGCGTCGCCCTGTTCCTGATAGAAATCCTTGCGCACGACTTGCAGATCGACCGCGCGCACGATGAGCGCGGTGGAACCGAGCGCCAGCATCATCAGCACGACGTACAAACGCGCGCGCGTATTCGTCGGCCGCGGTTTCGCGCGCGTGGGCGTCGGAATATTTTTCTTGGGCTGCGCGCGACGGCTCATGGTTTTATCAGCACCATGTCGGCCGGCGCAGGATTGATCATGCCGAGTTGTCCGCGCGCCACTTGTTCGATGCGGTTGGGTTCGGCCCACGTCGCCTGTTCGAGTTCGAGGCGGCCGAATTCGGTGTTGAGATCATCACGCTCGTTGTCCAGCCGCACGAGTTCGCCGAACAACAAACGGCTTTGCTGACGCGCATAGACGACGCCGATTGCGCTTGCGACGACGGCGATCAGCAGCAGGAGAACGATGACTGCACCGACGCTCTTCATGCGTTGCGCTCCGCCACGCGCAACACGGCGCTGCGGGCGCGCGGATTGCGCGCGAGTTCGGCGTCGCCGGCGAATCGTGCGGGGCCGATCAGTTTCAGCGGCAACTCGACGTCGGGCGGCGGCGGCAGACCGCGGCGCGTCGGCGGCACTGAAGATTTGTCGCGCATGAACTGCTTGACCGCGCGATCTTCCAGCGAATGGAAACTGATCACGACTAAACGCCCGCCCGGCCGGAGCCGGGCAAGCGCGCCCTGTAAACCGTGATCGAGCGCATCGAGTTCGCCATTCACGGCGATGCGCAATGCCTGAAACGTACGTGTAGCCGGATGTTTTCCCGACGGCGAACGGCCGACGACGCGGGCGACGAGTGAAGCAAGTTCGCCGGTGCGCGTCACGGGTTCGGAGGCGCGGCGCTCGACAATGGTGCGCGCGATTCGCCTGCTCATGCGTTCTTCGCCGAACTTCCACAACACGTCCGCAATCTCCGCCTCGCTCGCTCTCGCCAGAAATTCCGCCGCGCTTTCGCCGCTGGTCGGATCCATCCGCATATCCAAGGGCGCGTCGGTGCGGAAACTGAAACCGCGCTCCGCGTCGTCCAGTTGCGGCGACGACACGCCGAGATCCAGCAGCACCCCGTCGAGTCCCGCGTGCGTCGCCGGCCACTCGGCGAGATCGGCGAAATCGCCGTGACGAAACGCCACGCGCGCGTCGCCGCCGAATTCCTGCCGCGCCGCCGCGACCGCTTCCGGATCGCGGTCCATCAACAACAATCGTCCTTCACTGCCGAGCTTCGCCAACACTGCACGCGCATGTCCGCCGCGCCCGAAGGTACCGTCGAAGTACGTTCCGTCGTTGCGGACACGCAATCCGTCGAGCACTTCTTCCAACATCACTGCAACGTGCGCTTCAGGGCTCATAACCGATATCCGCCGGGCGCACGCCGCCGTCACAATTTCAAATCCAGCATCTCGCTGCTCAAATCCTCTTCGCCGATGGACTGGCGAATCTTGTTCAAGTGCGCCTGCTCGCTCCACAGTTCGAATTTCCGATCCATGCCGAGCAGGATCGCTTTCTTCTCGATGCCGGCCGCGCTGCGCTGACTCGCCGGAACTAGCACGCGCGCGTTGCCATCGGGCTCGACGATCGAGGCCGCGCCGACCAGCTTCAGCTGCAGATCGCGATGCGCGCGCTTCACGCTCGACAACGCGTTCACCTGATCGCGCACCGATTCCCATTCCGTATGCGGAAACAACCAGAGGCAACCGGATTCGAACGGGTTGTACGTAAACACCAGACGATTGCCGCACGACTTGGCGATCAGCTCGCGATAAGCCGTTGGCAGGGCCAGGCGCCCCTTGTCGTCCAGGGTGATGGCGGATTCGCCTTGAAACATCGTTTCCTTTCCAAGAATTCCCACGAATTCCCACAATTTCCCACCTGCTGCGAACAGTAGTCCGCGCGAAATCGGCTGTCAAGGGAAAATTGCTTGCAGATCAAGGAGAAAGGAGCAGTTTCGTTAATATTTCGAGTGCGTTCTGAGGAGTAATTGAGAGGCGTTTGAATTTGCTGGATTTTTACGTCTCAAGATTTGAGACGAAGGCGTGCGGTCGTTTGCTGCACTGCAGCAAATAACTATGCTGAATTTCCGGTTATATTTTTATACAATAGAAACAAATATACATTTAAACTTATCAGCATTGCGCCGATATGCTCGCGGCAAGCATGCCGGAAACGCAGGTATGACAAGGAAAAAAGGAGTCGGCCGATAAGCCGGGTTCTGTCGTGGACAGTCATTCCTCTAGGCCGTGCGTCGCCGCACGGCTCAAGCAACCTACCCGGGAGCGACGCGGGCCACGCCATGCTCCCCTATGCGGTCTTGCTCCAGGTGGGGTTTGCCATGCCACGCGGCGTTGTCCCCGCGCGCGGTGCGCTCTTACCGCACCGTTTCACCATCACCACGCATGCCTTGCGGCACCGTTCGGCTGTCTGTTCTCTGTTGCACTTTCCGTCGGCTCACGCCGCCCAGGCGTTACCTGGCACCTTGCCCTGCGGAGCCCGGACTTTCCTCGCCCTCATCCCGTTGCCGAGATGAAGCCGCGACTGCCTGGCCGACTCCGTAGACAGTTTACCGCGTATTGCCGGCGACTCGGATGATTGCCTCGATGCTGCGCTCGACGTCCGATTCCGTCGTCGCCCACGACGACACGCTGATCCGCATCGCCGTCTTGCCTTGCCAGACGGTGCCGCCGCACCAGCAGGTTCCATCGGTTTGAATGGCCGCGACTATGCGCTGCGTGCGTTCCGCATCGCCGAACGACACGAGCACCTGATTGAGCACGACGTCGTTGAGGATCTCGAATCCGGCGGCGCTCAGCCCTTCCGCGAAACGGCGTGCGTGCCGGCAATTGCGCTCGATCATTTCGATCACACCGCTGCGGCCGAGATTCAGCAACACCGCCCAGATATCGACGCCGCGCGCGCGGCGCGAAAGTTCCGGCGTGTAGTCCGACGGATTGCGCCACGCACTTTGCGTCGGCAGATATTCCGCTGTGATCGCCATCGCTGCACGCAGCGCGTCGGCGTCGCGCACGAAAGCCAGACCGCTGTCGTAAGGAACATTGAGCCATTTGTGGGCGTCGGTCGCCCACGAATCGGCTGCATCGATTCCTTCGACGAATTTCTTGCGCGTCGGCGCGACACGCGCCCACAAACCGAACGCGCCGTCGACATGCAGCCACGCATCCGTGCCGATGCGTTTGCGAATGTCGGCGACCGCGTCGAATGCGCCGGTATTCACGTTTCCGATTTGCGCGCACACGATCGTCGGACCCTTCACGGGCGGCAACGCATCGACACGCAATCGTCCTTGTTCGTCGGCTGGAATCTTGACGACGCGGTTGCGGCCGAGCCCGAGCATGCCGAGCGATTTGATCAGCGTCGGATGCGCTTCGGCACCGATGACGACCGTGATCGGCGGCGCGCCGAACAATCCATCCGCCTCGACTTTCCACCCGACGCGTTCGAGCACCGCGTGCCGCGCGGCGGCGAGCGCAACGAAATTTGCCACCGTCGCGCCCGTGACGAATGCGCCGCCGCAATCGCGCGGCAAATCGAGCAATTCGACCAACCAACGCAATGCAGTCTGTTCGATGCGCGCTGTCGCCGGGGTGATGTTATAGAGCCCCGTGTTTTGATCCCACGCCGTTGCCAGCCAATTGGCGGCAAGCGACGCCGGCACCGAACCGCCGATGACGAAACCGAAGTACCGCGGGCCGGCCATACCCATCGTCGCGGGCGATCCATAGCGATCGAGCAACGCGAGCACTTTCTCAGCCGCGCACGGTCCGTCGGGCAGCGGCAGGTCCAGTGCGTCGAGCACGGCGACGGCATTCGCATCGGGAGCGACGTTTCGCTCACGGATACCATCAAGGTATGCAATGGCGCGATGGGCGGCATCATGCAGTACATCGTTCATCGCGATTCCTCCCGTTTTGCAACGCAGATTATTTATCGTCGCGCACTGCGTACAACGCATTGCGCGGCGCGCCCGATATTTCGCTGGCAAGTTTCGCGGCGCGGCCCGGCGGCAATTCACCACGCAGCAGTTCGAAGACGCGTTTTCCTTCCGTCAAACGGCCAGCCTCGATGTCTTCTGAGGAACCGGCGATGAGGACGACGAATTCGCCGCGCTGCTGATCCGTATCGGCCGCGACGCGCTCGCACAAGTCCGGCAACGTTCCGTCGAGTACCGTCTCGTAAAGCTTCGTGAGTTCGCGCGCGACGATTGCGCGGCGTTCGCCGAAAACGGCTGCCGCATCGCGCAGCGCGTCGAGAATGCGATGGCTCGATTCGTAAAAAATCAGCGTCCGCGTTTCGCCGCGCAGGGATTCGAGATGTGACCGCCGCGCCGACGACTTCGGCGGCAGAAATCCTTCGAACACGAATCGATCCGACGGCAATCCCGCGATCGAGAGCGCAGCGATGGCGGCGCACGGTCCGGGGACTGTGCTGACATCGATACCGGCCCCGCGCGCCGCGCGCACGAGCCGGAATCCGGGATCGCTGATCAACGGCGTTCCCGCGTCGCTGATCAGCGCGATGTTCGTGCCATCGCGCATGCGGTTTACAAGATCGTCGCTGGCATCGCGCTCGTTATGTTCGTGCAGCGCAATGCAGCGCGTGCCGATGCCGAAATGCCGCAGCAACGGCGCGCTGTGACGCGTGTCTTCGGCGGCGATCAGATCGACTTCCGCAAGCACGTCGCGCGCACGCGGCGACAAATCCTCGAGATTGCCGATCGGTGTCGCGACGATCCAGAGTTTCCCCGCCGTTGTCGTCATGCTGGTTTCCTGAATTGCACGGGAATTCCGCGACGCCAAACGGCATCGTCGCGTGCGCGATCCGGTATCATGAACACCCGTCGACCAGGAGCGGTGATGCACGCGCTACGTCTGCCCAGATTGCTCGTTTGCGGCACCGTCGCATTATGCGCGCTGTTCACGGGCTGCGCGGAACTGCCGGAGCAAGAACCGCCGCCCGCGGCAAACGCCGGCGCGGCCGAACAGGCATATCAACAGGGTGACCTCGATCATGCTGCCCAGTTGTTTCTCGATGCGGCGTACGCCAGCCCGCGCGAAGCGGCGCACTTCAAGTTGCGTGCTGCCGAAGCGTACCGCGAAAACGGCGAACTCGACGCCGCCGCGCAGGCGCTAAACGGAATAAAGGCGCAGCGGCTGAATCCGGACGAGAACGTCCGCCTGTCGCTGATCCAGGCCGAGATCGCCCTTTCGCGACACGCGCCGCAGCAGGCATTGCAGGCGCTCGACTACGGCTTCAACAACCCGTCGCTGCCGCAACCGTTTCGCGTGCGCATGCTGGAATTGCGTGCGCGCGCCTTTGCCGCGAACGGCGACGTGATGAATAGCGCACGCACGAGGATCGAACTGAACCGCTATCTGGCCGGCGGCGACCGCCGGCAAAACGAACAGCAAATCGTCGCGTTGCTGCAGCAGGCGCCGCCGGACATGCTGAAACGTCAGGCCGCGTCGCTGCCGCCGGGCGACACGCTGCGGCCATGGCTCGATCAAGCCTTGCGAAAATCCGGGCAGGCGTTGCCGCAAGTCGTGCTGCGGCCCAACGAGCCCGTCGGCACGTTTGTCCCCACGCCGAACGGCGAGCAGCGCGAGGGTTATAAGCAAGTGCATCGCATCGCGTTATTGCTTCCGGAAGAAGGCCCGGTGCACGCGGTGGCGCAACCGATCCGCGACGGTTTCTTCGCCGCGCATTTCGCGGATACCAATCCACAACGCGCAGAAGTATACATTTACGATTCCGGGGGCACGCCGGCAGATGCCCTGGCGGCTTATCAGCGGGCGGTGAACGACGGCGCCGACCGCGTCGTCGGGCCGCTCACGCGCGACGCCGTGTCGACATTGCTGACACAGGGGCACTTGCCCGTGCCTGTTCTCGCACTCAATCAGCCGGAACACGGAGAAATTCCGCCGGCCGGCAGCGCGGCATTCGGTCTCACGCCCGACGCGGAAGCCGCGCAAGTTGCCGAGCACATGCTGGAGCGCGGCATCACTCGCGCCGTCGTGATCACGGCAACGCAGGAATGGGCCGAACGCGCCGCGCTCGCGTTCCGCGCCCAATTCGAAAGCCGCAACGGACAGGTGCTGGGCGAAGCGCGCGTGCAGGACAATGAAGTCAACTATTCCACGATGATCGCGCAGGCCATGAGCAGCGTCGACAAGACGACCAGCGCGCCCTCTCTGCCCGGTGCCGCGCCGGCTCCCGGCGTGTCGACGGCGGAAAGCGATATCGGCATCTTTATCAGCATGCGTCCGCAACAGGCGCGTTTGTTGCTGCCGCAAATCAAACTGGCCGGACATTCGAACATTCCTGTATTCGCGACGTCCCACATCTACGCGGGCGATTACAACCCGGGTCTCGACCGCGATCTCGACGGTGTCGAATTCTGCGACGCGCCGTGGCTCTTCGACGCAACCGCAGGCGTTCCGCAGCACAGCGCCATCGTGAAAAATCTCGACAGCGCGCGCGGCGCGGGCGGACGCTTGTTCGCGATGGGTTTGGACGCTTACGCGTTGCTGCCTTTCATGGATTGGCTCGTCCAACATCGCGACAGCTATTTGCCCGGCGCGACGGGCCAGCTCGCCGAAGACAATCAAGGCCGCATTCAGCGCCTGCTGACGTGGGCGCAGTTCGACAACGGCGCAGCGCGGCCGATCAACGGCCAGCTCCAGAGTTCCACGCAGATGAGTTCGGCGTCACCATGAGGCACACGGATGCGCAACGTAGGATCGGTTTGGGAGACCGTCGTCGAAAAGCATTTGCACGCAGCGGGATTGCGTTTGATCGCGCGTAACGTCACGAGCCGCTACGGCGAGATCGATCTCGTCATGCGCGACCGCGACTGCACCGTATTCGTCGAAGTCCGCTACCGCCAGACGCGCTTGCACGGCGACGGCGTCGCGTCGGTCGGCGCGAGCAAGCGAACCAAGCTGTTGCGGACCGCGTCGATGTTCCTGCAATGGCGCCCCGCACTGAGTAACACGCCGTGCAGGTTCGATGTCGTAGGCTGCCGCGGCACGCCGCAGCAACCGGAATTCGACTGGGTGCGTGGCGCTTTCGAAGCTACTTGAGAACGGTCCTCTGATGTCGAAATCGTATACAAAGCTGCTTTTTCTACTTTTGTCACTTCCGCCGCTGCACGGATGCATTTTCATGGTGGCAGGCGGTGCCGTCGCTGGCGCCAGTGCCGTACACGACCGCCGCGGCACGGGAACCATCGTCGACGATCGCAAGATTCAGTTGACGATTCTCGACAACATCAATCGCGACAAGGATCTCGTGCGCGGCAACTACCGCGTGAAAGTCGTCGTCTTCAACGGCACCGTGTTGTTGTGCGGGCAGGCTTCGACACCGGCATTGCGGCAACGCGCGGAAGACATCGCGAAAGCGAACAGCGATTCGGCGCGGATGATCAATGAAATCGTGGTCGTCGACGAACCCGAAGGATTCTGGCGCCGCCGCCAGGACAACGCGATGAGCATCCGCGTGCGAACTGCGTTGCTCGACATCACCAGCATGCCGGGCTTCGACGCGTCGCGCGTCAACGTGACGATGTGCAACGGCACGGCATTTCTGATGGGCTCGGTGAGCCATGAAGCAGCCGAGGCGGTCGTGCAGATCGTGCGCGACGTCAACGGCGTCGACAAAGTCGTCAAGGTTTTCGAATACACGGATTGATCGACGACACGGCGATCGCATCCAGCTTCGTCGACCGGACTCAATCTTGAAGCCCGGAAAATTACTTCCGGCAGTCGAACGCCGAGAGACCGCGCGAGTACATTCGGAGCGTTGCCGGGAGTGGCGCCATGAATTTCATCGCGATGATTTTTTCTTTTGCGTTCATGCAAACGCCCACGCCGACCGCACACGACCTGACGACGGATTTGCCGGTGGGCTTTTTGCCGGAAGGCGTCGAATGGGACGCGGCGCATTCGCGATTTCTCGTCAGCAGTATTCGCGAACATCGCATCGCGTCCGTCGATCGTGCAAGCGGACACGCGACCGGTTTCGCCGATGCGCCGGGAAGCGTGCTCGGACTTCACATCGATCCGCACACCGGTATCGTGTGGGCGGCGTGGACGCAATTCGGTCACGAGTTCAAAGCCAACAAAGGCGCCGGTATTTCCGCTTGGTCGACACACGACGGCCATCATCTCGGCGACTGGCCTGT
>DATAVJ010000092.1:0-15485 GCA_036267795.1 Rudaea sp. | reverse complement strand
AAAAAAAAACGGCGCCCTTGCGGCGCCGTCTCATCCATCCATTTTTTGCGGAATGTATTAGAAGAACGATCCGCCGATCGTGATCATGAACGTACGCGGTTCCAGCAGCGAATAGTACGGCGCGCTGGTGAACAGCGAACCTCCGTCCACCCCGGTGATGTGGTTCGGATTGGACGCAAGGAATGCCGCCGCATTGTTGGCGTTGGTGAAAGCGCGATGGTCCGCCACGTTGAAGACATTGAATTTGATAAATGGCTTCTTGAGCCAGGTACCGAAATCCTCGAAACGGTAACCGGCATTCAGACCTAGCGTGGAATAACCGCCCACCTTTTCCGTGTTCATGTAATCGCCGTAGAAGGAGCTATGGAACGTCCCGTTGATGCCCGCCCAGTACGGACCGTGATCGTAGTTCAACGCCAGAAATCCGATGTTTCGCGGCGTGTTGAAGAGTTGCTTGCCGATGGTCGGAAAGATGCCGTCGCCGAAACTGTTGATGTTGCTCTCGATCGTGGCTTGCGTGTACGTGTACGAGCTATACAGTTTCAAGTCGTCCGTAAGATTCAGGCTACCCTCGGCGTTGACGCCTTGCATCTTCATGTCGGGGATCTGCACGTAGATACTCTGGCCGGAAAGCTGGTCGAAGCCGGAAATCTGACGGTTGCGGAAGTTGCTGTGATACAGCATCACGTTCGCAGACAAGCGGTCGCCGTAGTAGCGGTAGCCGAGATCGCTGTTCCACGCCGTTTCCGGTTTGTTGATGTACAACGTGCCATTCGTTTGCACGTCGTTCGCCGCTCCGTTGACGGCCAATGCGCCGTTGGGCGGAGCGCGGAACGTGGAGCCGAGGCCGTAGTAGAACTGATTCTTGTCGTCCGGCGAATACTTGATGCCTAAAGCCGGCGTCACCTTGTCGAAGGTACCACTGAACGGACCACCGAACTGCACGCGGCAGGAACTCGGTGAGCTGCACGTCGAAGACGAAGGAATTTGCGATCCCGGATATTCGAAATCATAGCCGCTGCGCTTGACGTGCAGATACGCGGCGCCGAGCGAAAACAACCACTGATCGGACGGCGTCCAGGTATTGGTCACGAACGCCTTTTCCGTCTCGGTGGTGGTGTACTCGTTGTAAAGCTCTTGAATCTGGCCGTTCGGATAGAGGACGAAATCCGAATTGCCCCATAGATTGTCGGGCACACCCGTCGCGTAATTGGCCGTGTTCCACGTTTCGTACTGTTCCTGACGCGGACGCTCGTACCAAACGCCGTATTCCAGGCTGTCGTTGGGGCCAAATTCCTGGTTGAGTTTGGCGAGCACACCCGGACGCCAGGTGTTGCTGTGCGAAACGTCGTACACGATCGACTTCGTGCCGTTCGGACCGGTGACGATCGCGCCATCCTGGTTCAGATCTTGATTGGCGAACTCGTACTCATTGCCGGAAACATTCTGCGTTTCCGCAAAAAACGTCGAGGCTCCGCTGCCGCCGCCAGCACCGAACTGCATGTACGGAATAACCGTCAGATGAATGTCGTTGCTCAGACGGAATTCGCCGTCCAAGCTCACCACGTAATTCTCGAACGGGTTGACATGAAGCTTGTAGAAGTTTGTATCACCCGTTTTATACGTGGTGTCGTAATCGTAGTAATAACCGTTTTGAGCTTCCTGCGCCTTGGTCGGTCCGAAATAGGAATTTCTCACCTCGTGGTTGTACTGGAACGAGGCGGATATCGAATTGTCCGAATCGATGGTCCAGATCGACTTGCCGTCTATCTTGTACACGTCCAAGTCGCCCGCTCCGCGCCATTTGTCGACCGAATTCCACGAATACGACAGCCACGAACGCACCGGTCCGATGTCGCCCGTGTTTAGCCGTAAAAACGTCCGTTCGTAATCGTGCGAACCGAACGACTGCGTGAAATCGACGCCCGCTTCATGCGATGGATCAATGGTCGCCCAGGCGATGTGGCCGCCGGCGGCGCCCGTGTCGGGCTGGTCGACGTCGGGAATGCCCTGCTCGACGGTGATATCGCCGTAGTTTTCGGTATCGCCGTATTCCGTGGCGAACACGGCGTAGCTGCCCGAGTCGCTGATCGGCGCGCCATTGACGGTAATGCCGATCTCGCTGCCGGTGAAACCGCGGACGTTGTAGTTGCCGTCGGCGAGACCTGTAACGTCATCGGTCGATGCATTGACGCCGGGGATGCTGCCGATCATCTGCGTGAAGTTGCTGCCCGGTGCGGCCTTCACGATCGCGTCGCGCGTGATCGTCGACACCGCTTTCGGCGCCGTTTGTACGGACATCAATCCGCCGCCGAGCGACAGCGATTGCGCCGATACTTCGATGGTCGACAACTGCTCGCTGGCGCGCCGAGTATCGTTCGCTGTCGTTGTATTCGAGGTGCTCGACGGACTGGCGTGTTGCTTGTTTTGATCCGCCGTATTCGTCGTATCGGGTGCGGGAGCGGTCTGTGCGGAAACCGCCAATGTAATCAAGCATGCGGAGATGCTCGCAGCGAGTTGAAAACCGAATCGTCTAGTCATTGTTCTGCCTGTTAAGCCAAAAAAACATCCCGCAACGCGTGTCGGCGCGATGCGGAATTCATTCGGGAGAGCGCGACGAGCGGCCTTGGACAGGTATCGCCGGTCTGACGCTTAACGGTAGTTTAAGAGGTCAGGTATGTCAGTGAATTGACGGAACGCGAGTGAACTGCGTAAAGATTTGTATGATCTCGTTTACGAAAATTCACAAGTAGAAGTTGTCCCACTGCCTCAATGGGCAGAAGCGAATGTCAGCACATCGACATACTCGGGCGTCGCCACGATGTCGATGTCCCAATGAACCGGCTTGCCATCACGTTGTCCATTCGGCGCGACGAACACCACGGCGGTGCCATCGCTGTATGACGGCACGATCGCCTCGCCGTTCATGCGTGCGCCGACAACGTCGAACGATCGGTAGCTCGCCGCTCGATGCGAAACGAGCACTGCCTGATCCGACAGTGCGTCGCCGCTCACCGTAAATATTTGCGTAGTACCGGCCAGCACGCGCGGGAAATTCGCGAGCAGCGGAACGACGGGTCTCAGCGGCGTCGTGCTGTGCCACACGGCGATCGGCGTGGCGATTCCCATCACACCGATGGATTGCGATGGCTTGAAGTCGATCGCAGTCCACACGCTTTCGTGCAATCCAAGCAGCGCTGTGCGTTGCGGCTGCAGTTCTCCGCCGAATTGCACATTCGCCGTCGAACCGCATTGGGCAGTCGCGCTGACTGCATAGGTGTAATCGACCAGATACGCATAATGTCCGAACAACGTGACCGGTTCACAAAGCGGCGCGCCGATCGCGAATAGCTGCCGAAACGGAATCCTTGCCAGGCGATAGTGGGTGCGCTCTTTTTCGTAATCGCGAATGTCCATCATCCCGTGTTTTCCGGGCGAAGGTTTAATTTCGGTGTGATCGAGCGGTCCGCTCGCCAGCACACGATAAACATCGAACGTCCAAAGCGTCGTGACGCACAACGCGATTGCAACGGCGGCTCGCAACGCCCGTCCACGTTTACAAAACCATTCCAGACCAAACGCGAGCAGCGCGGCAATCAGTACAAATTCCGAATTGACCATCCACGGCGGCATGATCGCGCGAATCGCGCATAGAAAGACCGCCTGAGCAATCAATAGCGCGAACACGCTGCCGATCAATTGGCGCTTGTCGCGTTCGCTTTTCAAGCGCAAAACAATGCCGATCACCGCGGCAAGAAAGATCAGAAGATAAATCGCCAACAACACATGCGTATACGCGGGCGACAACTCCAGCCAGAAACGCGTCACGTATTTCGGCCCGTTGATTATCGCGGCGAACAGCATCTGCACCGCCTTGATCAACGAAGGAAAACTCCAATCGGTGTGGGTATACGCGGCGGTGGGACCGATATCGGCGAATCCGCTGCGCCACTGCTCCCACAGCATCGGCGCCAGTGAAATCAGAACGGCGCCGAGGACGATGCCGCCGTGCAACAGCCAGTCACGCCGTCGTCGTGTCCGCAGCGCCGCGCATGCGATCAGGAAACCGGCGATCGTGACCAACGTGGGATGCGCCATTGCCATCAGCACGCACGCAATGCCCAGACACATCGCGCGGCGCGTGTCCGGATTATCGCGATAGTTGGCCGCAGCGATGACGCCGAACAAAAGCGCGGAAGCGATGACGACGGGATGCGTCAGCGACGCAAACGCCATGTTCATGAAGCCCGGCAGCGCCAGCGCCAGCGCAAACAGCAATCCTTCTCTCGCGCTTCCGAAACGGCGCCCGAGACGATAAGCCAGTGGAAACTGCAGCGACGACATCGCGGCCATCGCGCCGGTGATCGCCGCCGCGTTGGGCATCAGCCAGACCACCAGACCGAGAATGTAATACCACAGCGGCCCGAGATGCAGCATGCGGTTGATTTCGGGACCGCTCAGGGGAAAATAAGAGCCCGCGGCGATTTGTTCGGCGAAAAAGATGTCGCGATTCGTGTCCGAACTCGCGTCGGACGTCCAAATGCCGCACGCGATTTGCGCCGCCATGAGCGCGGCGAGAATGGCGATGTGCCATCGCGGAATAGCCGACACGGCGGACGTTCGTCTCATTGAACCTGTTCGGCGCCAGGAGAAAATTCGTGCGCGAGTATAACGGCGCTAATTGCGATAATAGAAAACAGATCGGACGCCCTATTAGTCTTTCCCTCTTCTCTCCGATCAATGCAATTCATTGCACTTATGGAGTGACAAAGATGAAACGATGGACCTATCGCATGGCAATGATGCTGACGCTCGGCTTATTTATCGCCGGATGTGGAATGCACGAGCCGCAGAAACCCTGCACCGGCGATGCGTGCGTGGCCGACGCCGACATCACCCGCAACATCGAAACGTCAATTCGCGAGCATCAGGAATTGACGGACTGGACGATCCAGGTGCAGACGATCAAAGGAGTGGTCTATCTGCACGGCCTGGTCGATACCGGACTGCAACGCGACCTCGTCGAATCCATCGCGCGCGAAACACGCGGCGTGCAAGGCGTCGAAAACTCGATCGAGTTGCGCAACCAGCGCTGAGTATTCAAGCGGAAGAATAGGTCGGATTTTGCAACTGCCGGCGCATCGCGCCGGCCGTCACGCCGAAACGCTGATGGAACAAACGTGAAAACGCGCAGCGATTTTCGAAACCGCTTGCCAGTGCGATCTTTGCGATCGCCAGCGGACTCGTCTTCAACAATTCGCGTGCACGTTGCAATCGCAAATTGACAAGCAGCGCGTGCGGCGTTTCCGCATACGCGGCGCGGAATGCGCGGATGAAATGCCACGGCGAGTAGTTCGCCATGCGCGCCAACGCGAGATTGTTCAATTCGAGATGGCAGTTCGAAGCAAGATAGTTGCGCACGCGCTGCAAGCGCAGGAAAACATGACGGCGTTGCGCAAACGTGCGGCCCGGACAGCGCGCAATCGCCTCGGCAAATTCCGATTGCAGATGCATGACGCTGTCGATGAGCGCGTTCGATGCGGCATCGAGCGATCCGTTCGCCATCGCGCGTGCCAGCGCAATCGCACGCCGGCGCGTATCGCGCGTGGCGAGGTGACGCGCGGGCAGCAGAATCGGATCCGGCTGCGGCGCATGCGAAGTTCGGCGCAACATCGACGTCCATTGCTGCGGATTGCCCAGCAACGCGATCCAAACGGCGTTGCCGCGGCCGACCGCTTGCACGCGCGCTTCGGGCTCGGTCACCCGAAGTTCGCCGGGCCGCAATGAACACTCGCCGTCGCCCGTGATCAGCTGCAGGCGGCCCCGCAGCGGAATCCAGATGCCGGCAACCGGCCCATCGACGCGAAGCGCGCATCCTCGCCCGCCGCCGACGACTTTCTGCAAGCTCGTCTGACCGTCGGACCGCGACACCGACAGAACAAGATTGGAACCGTGAGCGAGTTCGTGATTTTGGATGAACACAACGACGACTCCGGTCGAATGGAGTGTCATTTCTAGACGCCCTCGGCGCACGAATCAGGAAATTCCGCGGAAATGTGTGCGAATTATTGCGGAGAAACGTCCGAGATATCCTGATCGCCATGTTGCGTGCCCTTAGCGCAACATAGGCAACCCCCGATGCGACTCGTCCCGATAATCTCGTTCAGAATAGGTGCCGCTCATGTTCCGACTTGTTCCTTTATTTGCGTCGATAACGATTGCCGCTTCGGCGCATGCCGCGTGCAGTGCACAAAGCGGCAAAGATTCTCCGCATCTGGTCGAGCTTTACACCAGCGAAGGATGCAGCTCGTGTCCGCCGGCGGAGAAATGGATGTCGTCGCTCGTCCCAAAACCGGGCTTCGTAGGGCTGGAATTCCATGTCGATTATTGGGATTCGCCGGCGTGGCGCGATCCGTTCGACAGCAAATCCTATACGCAGCGACAGGAAACGTTGGACAAGAGCGTCAAAGGCGCCCAGCCCTATACCCCGCAAATCTGGCTTGACGGACAACTCTGGAACAACTGGCCGAAAGGCGCGCCGCCGACACCATATTCCGGACCGCAGCCCGGATTGCAGGTGGAAGCGAGTGTTGCCGACTCGATCAAAGCTCACGTGACCACAACGGACGTCGCGGCGGGCCAGCGGCTTTATGTCGCGCTGACCGAAAACGGCCTCGGCGAGATCGTTCGCGGCGGCGAAAACAAGGGCAAGACCTTGGCGCACGATCAAGTGGTGCGCGCATTCGCGGGTCCGTTCGATCAGTCGCAGGTCGACGTCGAGCTCAAGCTGCCGGAAAAAAACGACATCACCAAATCGAGTATCGTGGCATTCGTTCAGAAGGAAAACGGCGGCGAAGTTTCCCAAGTGGTGAAGCTGCCTCTCAATCAATGCACCCGATGACTTGCGCGTGAATGCTTTGGCTACGACACCAAAAACCACGCGTTACCTGATAGCGATCCTGCTGGCCGGCGTCATTTCCGGGTCGCTCGATCTCACCTTCGCGTTCACATTTCACGGGTTACGGTCAGGCACCGGCCCGATCCGGATTCTGCAATCGATCGCCAGCGGATGGCTCGGCACCGACGCGTTTAAAGACGGCATCGCCGCTGCGGTTCTAGGCTTCTTCTCGCACTATGGCATCCTGATCGTCGCATCGGCGTTGTACTTGATCGCCATGTTGCGACTGCGCTGGATGACGGCGCACGCGTATGTATACGGCATAGCCTATGGCGTCGCCATTTACCTGGTCATGAATTTCGTCGTGCTGCCGCTGTCGAACGCGCCGCACTTCAAACCCACGGTACTCGGCACCGCCTGCGATTTCAGCATGCATGTGCTGGTGATCGGCCCGGCGATCGCGCTTTCCTTGAAGCGATTCGCGAAAGCCTAAAACGGCTACGGATTTTCCTGATTGGTCAGCTTGAATGCGCCGACGTCGGTATCGTCGCGCACGAGCGGCGCCACGATGATGCGATCCTGATTGGGACTTACCGAGAAGTCCACTTCGAGCAGTTCGACGGGAAACAGGCCGACGGAGCGATCGTTCTGCGTAGCCGGATCGAATTCGCGCATGTCGGTCGGATTGATTTCCAGATTCCGCACGTACCAGATTTTCCCGCCGACCACGCGCCATCCATCGGTAAGAATCGACGTGATCGACGGTGTGACGAATTCCTCGTCGCCGTCGTCCAGACTGCGTCGGAACAATCCGCGCTGGGCCGTTTTCGTGTAGTAAACACGACGCGTGGCCGGATCGATTTCCGCATAAGTGACCGCGTCGACCAGTGTTCGTCGGCTTTCGTCCGCCGCGCGCGGATGCCGCACATAAACCAGACGATCCAGCGATCGCGAGGGTCCCACCGTCATCAGAAAACTGTCCGAATCCGGACCGTAGGATCCCGACAACACGTTTTCGTTATCGCGATTGATCGTGCGCTGACGTGCCGAAGCGACGTCGATTTCGATCAGGCTCGAGTTGTCGTCCTGGCGATGCGTGACGAGAACATGTTTGCCGTCCGCGCTCCAGTTCGGGTTGATCGCGATGCCTTTCGGAAATTCGGTCAACGGCGACGCCACATCGACCGACGGATCGTACAGCCACACCTGCTGCGTGCCGCTGCGGTCGGATACGAACACGATGCGGTTGCCGTCGGGATCGATCGCAGGCGACGCGTCGCTGCCCGTCGACAGCGCAACACGCTGCACTTTTTTCGGATCGTTGACCGACAGTTCCGTCAGCGCGCTTTCGAAACGCGGCAGTTCGTAAAGCACCGTCGAACTCGTGCGATTGCGCGAAGGATGCGTCGCCGGCGATATGCCCAACGGATTCAACGCGCCGCCGTCGACGGAAACGGTATACAGCGCCGACTCGCCGCTCAACGTGGATGAGAACAAAAGACTGTTGCTGTCCGGCGTCCACGTGTAACCGGTGATTCGCGCGTTGATGCGTGTCACCGGCTTTACCGCGCCGCCGTCGGCGGACATCACGTAAAGGTCGCTGTACGGCGCCAGTCCACGGCGGAACGCGATCGATTTCCCGTCCGGCGAATAATGCGCTTCGAGATCCTGATCGTTCGCCGCATGATCGTACTTCATCGGCGTTTTCGTGCCGGTGGCGATATCCCAGTTTTTCAGCGTCAGATCGCCGCCATCGCCGCCGATACGTTCAGCGGAAATCAGATGCTTGCCGTCCGGCGTCCAGTCGAAATAATTCACGGCGTAATCCTGGCAGGGCGCGACTTCGCGCTCGCTGCCGCCGGTACTCGGCGCGATCATGATCTTGCAGCTGTCGTAGCGCAGCCGCGCGAACGCAATCTCGCTGCCGTCCGGCGACCATGTTGGCGACGCTTCGAAATCCTCCACGCGCGGGGTGAGCGTTTGCGCGTGCGAGGGCATGACTCCGCGCACCTGGATGCGCGATATCGACGAGGCGATGTCCACTTTTTCGTAGACGAAACGCGTTGCGTCCGGCGACATTTGCGGCACGCGTTCCGGACCGGGGTCCGACGTGATCGAACGAATGTCCACGGCTCTCCAGGCGTCGTGTTTCGAGATGTTGACGTGCGCATTGCGCATGGCGAAAAACAGTGCGGCCGCAATGATCGCGATGATGGCTGCGGCAAGACCGTAGCCGGCGAAATTGCGGACACGCTTGCCGCCGTTGCCGTGACCAGCCGGAAATTCTTCGAACGGAAGATGCGAGTTCGCGGCTTCTTCGGTACCCGACGCCAGAATCGTCAACCCGGCTTCGGCGTTCGGAAAAAGCGTCACCGGTGCGATCAGGCGATAACCGACTTTCGGTATCGTTTCGATGTACCGCGACGGTTTCGCATCGTCGCCGAACGCGCGCCGCAACTCCTTGATCGCCTGCGTGAGAACATCGGGAGTCGTCACGCGATTCGTCCACACGCGATCGAGCAATTGGTCGCGCGTGACGGTATCGCCCGCGTCGCGGATCAACTCGATCAGCACGGCAACGGCTTTGCTGGTGAGACGCGGCGCATCGGGGCGAGATACGATGCGCAGCGCGCCCATGTCGATCACGTGCTCGCCGATGCGCAGGCGCAGATTCGATTGCGCCAGTTGGGCGCCCGTCAGCGGACGATCGGTAAGCTGAAAGCTAGCGTTCATGAGTTTCGCGCCGCCGCGATCCGTCGCCGTCGAATCAGGCCTGCGAATGTTGCGCAAATTGCGCCGCTTTTCCAGGCTAGATTATGAGGACGTTGCGGGCATGACGTAGCGTCGCGCTTTTTTGAATATCATCGTGCTGTTCTTTCGGACCGGCTGCATGCACCTGCAAACAATCGATGTCGACGGTTCGCTTCGCAGCGACCTCCTGATGCGCGCGGCGACCGAAAAGGTATCGCGGTGACGCTGGCGCTCGCACTGCTCTGCGTTGCCGTTCTGTGCGATGTCGCCGGCCAAACGTGCTTCAAGCTCGGAGTCGGTCACGACGGCGAATCGAAATCGAGCCTGATCCGCATGATCTTTTCGCGCTGGATCGTGCTGGGCGTTCTCGTTTACGTCGTCGAATTCACCGTCTGGTTCGCCGCGTTGAGCATGGCGCCGCTGAGCGTGGCTTTTCCGTTCATGGCAATGTCGTATTGCGGCGTGGTCGTGGCCAGCCGGTTCGTCCTCGGCGAGCGGGTCTCACGCCAGCGCTGGTTCGCCACTTTCGCGATCGCGTTGGGCGTGGCCCTCGTTTGCGCGCCTTAAGCCCGCGTTCTTAACGAGATTTTAGGTATTCATACGCTGCCTGGGGCAGAATAGCGCCATTCTGAAATCCGACTTTTCTGATGATCAAGACGACTGATTACTACATGCCCGGGGGCAGATCCGGGGTATTGCTCATTCATGGCCTCACCGGCACGCCGGCCGAAATGCGCTTTGTCGCCAAGGGCCTGAATCGTGCGGGGTTCACCGTCTACGCGATGCAGCTCGCCGGTCATTGCGGCGACGAGGACGATCTGCTCAAGACCGGCTGGCGCGACTGGTACCGCAGTGTCTGGGAAGCGGCCGACCGATTGCGCAAGGATGTCGATCACATGTTCGTGGCCGGATTGTCGATGGGCGCGCTGCTGGCGATGAAACTGGCGGCCGATCGTCCGGCTGAAGTGGATGGTCTCGGACTTTACGGCACCACCTTCGTCTACGACGGCTGGACGATCCCCTGGCTCGGCAAGTTGTCGTTCCTGTTGCCGCTCGTGGTCGGACTCGGTTTCGGTCACAAGAAAAAATTCTACGAATGCTTTCCGTACGGCATCAAGGATGAACGCATCCGCAACCGCATCGCCGGCAGCATGCTCAGCGGCGACAGCGCCGCGGCGGGATTGCCCGGCAATCCGTGGCCGTCGCTGGCGGAGTTTTATCGCCTCTCGTTTCGCGTGCGCCAGCAGTTGCGCAGCATCCGCACGCCGAGTCTCGTCGTGCACGCCGTCGACGACGACGTGGCCAGCCTGAAGAACGTACGCACGATCGTGCGCGGCATCGGCGGACCGGTCGAAACCGTGCTGCTGGAAAACAGCTACCACATGATCACCGTGGATCAGGAACGCGATCAGGTGATCGAGCGCTCGGCGCGCTTCTTCAATGAAGTCGCCGCCACGCGTTTCGTGCACATGCCCGAACAATCGCGAGTTGTAATCGCTGTCGATTGATGGGAATGGCGGTTATCGCAGCACGCACCTGGATGGCCTGGCTGCTATTGCTGACGTGCGAGACGATTTGCCAGATTTCGCTGAAAATGGCGGGACGGGCGACAGGTCCTTTCGACTTCTCGCCCGATGCGTTTTTGCGCGCGCTGACGACAGGATGGCTTTGGGTTGCGATCGCCTGCTACATCGGCGCATTCCTCGCGTGGCTCACGATCCTGCGTCGGTCGACGTTGTCTTCCGCGTTCGCCACCAGCGCGATCGTATTCGTTGCCGTGATGTGTTCCTCATGGCTGGTGTTCGGCGAACGTGTCGGCGCAATGCAAGTCATGGGTTCATTGATCATTCTGGTAGGCATCTTCATGCTCGGCGCCGACTCCAACCCGGATGCCGCTCACAACGTGCCTCCATCGACCGCGCGGCCCGGCTCGCGGTAACCTTAGCCATCCGATATCCTTAAGCGACGAGTCGCGGAGAACTTCATGAGTAGTGTTCAGGACACCGTCTTCAGCATCATTTCAAAGGAAGCCGGCATCGATATCGCCAGGATCACGCCCGAGTCGACATTGAAAGATCTGGAAATCCAATCGCTCGACGCGGTGCAGATCATTTTCGAGATCGAAGACCACTACAAAATAACGTTGCCCGACCGCGATCCGAATTTCGACACGGAATCCGTGAAAGGTCTCGTCGACGCCGTCGAAAAACTCCTCGCGGAAAAACAGGCCGCGTCCCCGCCGGCCTGATCCTCACGACTGGGCGGATACACCATGCGACGCGTCGCGATCACCGGCATGGGCAGCATCAGTTCGCTCGGCCACGACGCCGGCGAACAGTGGCGCGCGATGTGCGAAGGCCACTCCGGCATCGGTCCCATCGCGAATATTCCCACGGATCTGCTGAACGTGAAAATCGCCGCGGAAGTGCGCGGCTACGATCCGTCGAAGCATTTCGATTCGAAACGATTGATCCTGCTCGACCGCGTTTCGCAATTCGCGCTGATTGCCGCGCGCGAAGCCGTCGCGCAATCCGGTTTGGCATTCACCGAATCGGATATCGGCGAACGCACCGCCTGCATCGTCGGCACCGGCATCGGCGGCGAGAACACGCACAACGAACAGTCGCAGCGATTTTACGGCGACAGGAATCCGCGCGTGCATCCGCTGACCATCGTTCGTCTCATGGCGAACGCACCGGCCTGCCAAATTACTATGGAATACAAATTGACTGGACCGTCGTTCGCCGTCGTGAGCGCGTGCGCCTCGGCGAATCACGCGATGGCACAGGCGTTCGACATGGTGCGAAGTGGGAAAGTGGATTTTGCCGTGACGGGCGGAACAGAAGCCTGCATCACCGTGCCGACAATAAAAGCCTGGGAAGCCGTGCGCGTGACGGCCGACGACACGTGCCGCCCATTCTGCAAGCAGCGGCGCGGCATGGTACTCGGCGAAGGCGCCGGGATTTTCGTGCTCGAAGAATACGAACACGCTCGCCAGCGCGGTGCAACGATTCTCGCCGAGTTCGCCGGCAGCGGCATGTCGGCCGACGCGGGCGACATCGTGCTGCCGTCCGAAACCGGCGCGGCCCGAGCGCTCGCCAGCGCGTTGCGCGACGCACGGCTCGACGCCGGCGACATCGGCTACATCAATGCGCACGGCACCGGTACGCCCGCGAACGATCCGACCGAATCCAAAGCGATTCGCCGCGTGTTCGGCGAGCACGCGAATACGCTCGCCGTATCGTCGACGAAATCCATGCACGGCCATGCACTCGGCGCGGCAGGTGCCATCGAACTGGTTGCCGCCATCGGCGCACTGCGCGACGGCGTGATCCCGCCCACGGCCAATTTCATCGATCCGGATCCCGCGTGCGATCTCGACTACGTGCCGAACGTCGCGCGCGAGAAAAAAGTCCGCGCCGTATTGTCCAACTCGTTTGCGTTCGGCGGATTGAACGCCGTCATCGCATTGAGACGTTTCGACTGACTTTTTCGTTCGTCGAAAACGCTATCATCCATCGTTTTCGATCCGCCTCGCCTCGGTCTTCGTCGCATGCCGACTTTCCATTATTTGCAGCTCGACGTTTTTCCGGCCACACCGGGCGGCGGCAATCCGCTGGGCGTCGTCGTCGATGCGCGCGGCTGGAGCGGCTCGGAAATGCAGCGCTTCGCGGCGTGGACGAATCTTGTCGAAACGACATTTCTCCTGCCGCCGGAAAACGATGCCGCAAATTATCGTTTGCGCATTTTTACACCCACGCAGGAAATTCCGTTCGCCGGACATCCGAGCATCGGCAGCGCGCACGCGGCGCTCAATACGGGGTTCGCTGCGGCCCGCGATGGAACTCTGATTCAGCAATGCTGCGCCGGCTTGCTTCCGATTCGCGTCGAAGGAAAAAGCGAGTCGCGCGAACTTCTCATCCAGGCGCCGAGTGCAATAAAGGTTGCCGACTCTGCCGCCAGTCGCGCCGCGTTGAACGCCGCCCTCGGCGATCGGCGCATGGGCCGCCTGCCGCCCGCGCTCATCGAAGGCGGACGGCGCTGGTGGGTCGCGGAATTCGCGGATGAGGAATCGGTACGTTCGTGGCAACCGGATCACGCCGCCATCGGTGCGCTGGCGAAGCTCGACAATTGCATGGGCCTGTGCGTGTTCGCGCGCTGCGCGAATGCCGACTATCAACTGGTCGTTCGCGCATTTCCGGCGGGCGTCGGCATCGTCGAAGATCCGGCGTCAGGCGCGGCGAACGGTTTGATCGCAACGTGGATCGCCATGTGCGAACCGGGCGGCACACTCGCACGCGGCTTTCGCGTGAGCCAGGGCCGTGAGATGGGACACGATGCATCGATCACGCTGCGCATCGACGCCGGCGGCGAGGTGTGGGTCGGCGGCCGTACGCAGACGATCGCCGACCGCATTCTCACCTGGAATTGAATCGCTTTAATCCAAATCCACTGCGACGCATACGGCGCACAGGAAGTGCGCCGTCGACGCAGGCACAGGGATATGGCTTCGGCGAACACACCGTCGAATCTGCACAACGTGCTTTCTTTGGTTACTTTCTTTGCACGCAGCAAAGAAGGTGACTCACTCGCCGCAGGCGAGTGAAAGCTCTGGCTTTCCTTAAATCAAAGCTGGATTCCAGCTTGACCAGCTTCGCTGTTGTGGAGCTCCTCGCTGGAATGACAAATTAGTGGGGTCCTTGTCAGGCGAGTTTTTTCGCCTTCGTCAGAAGCTGATCGATCAGCTTCAACCCCAGATCGATTTCGTCGTTGCTGATGTGCAGCGACGGCGCCAGCGTGATCACGTTCTTGTAGTAGCCGCCGACATCGAGCACCAAGCCGATTTTCTTGCCGCCGTGGTCGAGTTCGCCGGCCAGGCCGATGTCGCACATCTTGTCGAGCAATTTCTTGTTCGGCGTGAACCCGTCGGCTTCGCAAATTTCCGCACGCAACGCTAAACCCAATCCATCGACATCGCCGATTTCCTTGTGCTTTTTCTGCAGTTCGCGAAGGCCTTCGAGGAAACGTTCGCCCTTCGCCATCACCATCGCTTCGTAGTCGGTTTCGGCGAGCATCTTCATCGTTTCGAGTCCGACCGCCGTGCCGAGCGGATTGGATGCGAATGTCGAATGCGTCGATCCAGGCGGAAAAACTTTCGGGTTGATCAGTTCTTCCCGCGCCCAAATGCCGGCGAGCGGATTCAGGCCGTTCGTCAGCGCCTTGCCGAACACCAACACATCGGGTTTTACGCCGAAATGTTCGATCGACCACAATTTGCCGGTGCGGAAAAATCCCATCTGGATTTCGTCGACGACAAGCAAGATGCCGTATTTATCGAGTACGCGCTTTAAGCCCGTGAAGAAATTCGGCGGCGGAATGACATAACCGCCCGTGCCCTGGATTGGTTCGACATAAAACGCCGCGTATTCGCACTGGCCGACTTTCGGATCCCACACGCCGTTGTATTCGGTCTCGAACAGGCGCTCGAATTTCGCCACGCAGAGTTCGCCGTACTCTTCTTTCGACATGCCTTTCGGCCCGCGGAAGTGATACGGAAATTCGACGAACTGTGCGCGATCGAAATGACCGTAGCGGCGGCGGTAGCGATACGACGACGTGATCGCCGATGCGCCCAGCGTGCGGCCGTGATAGCCGCCTTCGAACGCGAACATCAGGCTTTTGCCGTTGCTCGCGTTGCGCACGATCTTCATGGAATCTTCGACCGACTGCGAACCGCCCACATTGAAATGCACGCGGCCGTCGAGGCCCCATTTCTTCTTCGCGTCTTGCGCGACCACTTTCGCCAGCTCGATCTTGGTCGGGTGGAGATATTGAC
>DATAVJ010000091.1:0-4201 GCA_036267795.1 Rudaea sp. | reverse complement strand
GTCTTCGTCGTCGACGATGACGACCATGCGCCCGGCGCGAATGTCGTCGACGATTTGCGGAATCGTGCTGAAACTCACGGTGGGCCGTCCCTCGTGAAGAGTGCGCCCATGGACGGCCGCTTTTTGATTTTCGCGATCATGGGTGATCGCCTGAATACATGCGCTCGACGTAGCGCGCGATCAAATCGACTTCGATGTTGACGCCATCGCCGACGCGCTTCTCGGCGAACGTCGTGACGGCGATCGTGTGCGGAATCAAATTGACGCCGAACGTGTTTGCCTCGACATCGTTCACGGTAAGGCTGACGCCGTCGATGCACACCGATCCTTTGGCTGCGATGTATTTCGACAATTCACGCGGAGTCTCGAAGCGCCAGCGTTGCGAACGCGCATCCGGTTCCACGGATACGACGCGCCCGACAGCGTCGACGTGACCGGAAACAAGATGGCCGCCCAAACGATCCGACAGACGCAGCGATTTTTCGAGATTGACGCTATCGCCGTCACGCAGCGTACCCAGCGTCGTGCGTGAAAGCGTTTCGGTGGAAACGTCCGCGCAAAAACTTTTTGCATCAGGATCGATGGCGGTGAGGCAGACTCCGGAGACGCAAATGCTGTCGCCGGCGGCGACGTCGCTCATGTCGAGACCGCCGTTGCCGATGCGAATGCGCACGTCGCCGCCGCGACGCTCGGTCGTCAGGACGGTTCCTTTGGCGATGACGATTCCGGTGAACATATCAGCGGCGCAGCAGTAAACGCATATCTTCGCCGATCTGGCGGCGGTCGAGGACATTCCAGCGCGGCGCGGCGGTCATCGACACAAATTCGGGGATCGCGAGCAATGGTCGGGCGGTATCGCCGAGCAGCACGGGCGCGGTGTAGAGCAGCAGTTCGTCGACGAGATCGGCGTCGAACAGTGAACCGCAGAGTTTCGGACCCGCTTCCACCTGCAATTCGTTGACGCCGCGTTCGGCGAGCAGTGTCATCAGAGCATTGAGGTAGAGCCGTCCCTCGTTCAAGGACACGGCAACGAGTTCGGCGTTGCGGAATCGGTCATCGGGTTTTGCATTCGCGCCGTGAACGATGAGCGTCGGCGCCGATCCATCGAGCAAGTGTGAGTCGCGCGGTGTGCGCATGGCGCGATCGAGCACGACGCGCAATGGTTGAAAATTTTGCGATGCGCTCATGCTCAAGCCCTCTCCCCCCAGCGCGCTTGGGGGAGAGGGTTGGGTGAGGGGGTGACGCTTCGGAAACGTCCACGCAGATTCCCGCGCCGCCCCCTCGCCCCAACTCTCTCCCTCGACGGAGTCGGGGGAGAGGGAGTTCAAGCGGACGGTCAGACGCGGATTGTCGGCGATGACAGTGCCAATGGCGGTGAGAATGGCCGAACTGCGCGCGCGCCAGCGCTGCACGTCGGCGCGCGATGCTTCGCTCGTGATCCATTTCGATTCGCCGTTCGACAACGCGGTGCGTCCATCCAGACTCGACGCGAGTTTCACGCGCACCCACGGACGCTTGCGTTCGAGCCGTGAAAAAAATCCACGATTCAGCTCGCGCGCCGCATCGCGCATCAATCCTGTTTCGACAGTGATACCGGCATCGCGCAACTTCGCGAATCCGCCGCCGGCGACGCGTGGGTTCGGGTCTTCGCATGCCGCTACGACACGGCTGATTTTCGCTTCGATAACGGCGTCGGCGCACGGCGGCGTTTTGCCGAAATGCACGCAGGGTTCGAGCGTCACGTACGCCGTCGCCCCTCGGGCACGCTCGCCGGCTGCACGCAGCGCGAACACTTCTGCATGCGGTTCACGGGCGCGTGCGTGCCAGCCTTCACCGACGATGTCCGCGCCGTTGGCGATGACGCAGCCGACGCGCGGATTCGGTTGTGTGGTGTATAACCCGCGTTCGGCCAGTCGCAGCGCGCGCGCCATGTGCGCGTGATCGGCCGCGCTGAAGTCCGTCATTGCGCTTTCTTTTTCGGCAGTCGTGTATCGCCGAGCAGCGGCAATTGCAAACCTTCGAGTTCCGGAAGGTCGCGTTCGAGACGCTCGATTTCCTCGCGGAACGCCTGCACGTCTTCGAAGCGTCGATACACGGATGCGAAGCGCACGTACGCGACTTGATCGAGCCGCTTCAATTCCGTCATCACCCATTCGCCGATCAGCCGCGACGGCACTTCGCGTTCGTTGACCGAACGCAATTGACGAATCACTTCGCGCACGACGTTGTCGACCGCGTCGCTCGCGACCGGACGTTTCTGCAGCGCGCGTTCGACACCGGTACGAAGTTTGTGATCGCCGAATGCTTCGCGACGGCCATCGCTTTTCACGATGGCGGGAAGTTTGATCTCGACCGTCTCGAACGTGTTGAAGCGTTCGCCGCAATGCGGACACTCGCGGCGGCGGCGGATCATCGATCCGTCATCGGCTTCGCGCGAATCGATGACGCGGGTGTCGTCGTGCTGGCAGAACGGGCAATGCACGCGTGGTTACGCAGCGTAGACCGGATATTTCTTGCATTGCGCGGACACTTTGTCGCGCGTCGCGGCAATGACTTTTTCGTCGCTCGGCGCGTCGAGCACGTCGCAAATCCATTGCGTGAGATCGACGCAATCTTTTTCCGTGTAGCCGCGCGTCGTCACGGCGGGCGTACCGATGCGCAGTCCCGACGTGACGAACGGTTTCTGCGGATCGTTCGGCACAGCATTCTTGTTCACGGTGATGTGTGCCTTGCCGAGCGCCGCTTCGGCGTCTTTGCCGGTGATCTTGCTGCCGATCAGATCGACGAGCATGAGATGATTTTCCGTGCCGCCGGATACGATCTTGTAGCCGCGCTCGATGAACGTTTTCGCCATGGCTTGCGCGTTCTTCACGACGTGCTGCTGATAGATCTTGAATTCCGGTTCGAGCGCTTCCTTGAACGCCACGGCTTTTGCGGCGATCACGTGCATGAGCGGACCACCCTGGATGCCGGGAAAAACGATCGACTGGAATTTCTTCTCGAGTTCTTCGCTCGGACTCTTCGCGAGAATGATGCCGCCGCGCGGACCGCGCAGCGTTTTGTGCGTCGTCGACGTCACCACATGCGCATGCGACATCGGCGACGGATAGGCGCCCGCCGCAACGAGACCGGCGACGTGCGCCATGTCGACGAACAGATACGCGCCGATCTTGTCGGCGATGGCGCGGAAACGGGCCCAGTCGACGACTTGCGAGTACGCGGAAAATCCCGCAACGATCATCTTCGGCTTGTGCTCAAGCGCGAGTTTCTCGACGGCGTCGTAATCGATAAAACCACGATCGTTCACGCCGTACTGCACCGCGTTGAAAAGTTTTCCGGAGAAATTCACTTTCGCGCCGTGCGTGAGATGCCCGCCATGCGCGAGCGACATGCCGAGCACCGTGTCGCCCGGATTGAGCAACGCGAAATAGACGGCTTGGTTGGCCTGCGAGCCGGAGTGCGGCTGCACGTTGGCGTAGTCCGCCGCGAACAGTTCCTTTACGCGCGCGATCGCCAGCTTTTCAGCAATGTCCACGAATTCGCAACCGCCGTAATAGCGTTTGCCCGGATAACCTTCGGCGTATTTGTTCGTCAGCACGGAACCTTGCGCTTCGAGCACGCGCGGACTGGCGTAATTTTCCGACGCGATCAGTTCGACGTGGTCTTCCTGGCGCTGCAATTCGGCAGCCATCGCCGACGCCAATTCGGTGTCATACCCTGCAATGCGCTGCGCTTTGGAAAACATGATTCGGCCCGTGAAAACGGAAGGCCGCAATTGTATCAGTGTGGCGTGCGCGCGACGGCGCGGATGGCGTCGATGAACTCGCGCGCGAAGCGTTCGGAATCGGCGATGGCAGGACGCAAGACGTCGCGCGCTTCGGTTCGCCACGTGCGGCGCGCGGCTTCGTCGCGGGCCAGAGCGACGGCGATATCGACGTACGCCGCGGCGTCGGCGGCGATCCACTCCAGCTTGCCAGCCATTGCCAGCCACGCTGCCGTTTGCCGGCTGGCGATCGTTTCGCGCGGCCAGGTGACGACGGGCAGGCCCATCCACAGCGCGTCGCAGGTGGTGGAACATCCGCTGAAAGGGAACGGATCGAGGGCGATGGACGCGCGATCGTACGTTTCCATCGCCTGCGCGTAGGTGCCTTCGCCTTCGATTTCGACTCGATCCGGATCGATGCCGGTTTTGGCAAACGTC